>NZ_QUDI01000042.1:0-45836 GCF_003477465.1 Parabacteroides sp. AF48-14 | reverse complement strand
TGCGTCAATGTGATAAAAATCATCAAGTGTACGGCAGGTCACCGGGGATGTGTCCATATGTCTCTTTTAAAAAAGACGCAAACTCCTGCGAGTAGCGGGTACCTTCGGCAGCTATTTTTAGGGGCAAAATGAAACTCTTGCCGGTGCGAGTGTCAATCCACTTACGACGCCGGAACAGAAGGATTACCTTGTGGTCACGGATTGGGAAATCTGTGATGGATACTGCCGGGATAAAACCTTTGGATTCGAAGTGAACATCTTTACGTAAGGTCTCATACAACTTCTCATCGAGATGGATGTGAATCTCGGTCTCATTACTTTCTACCTTGACTATATCGAATGACTCGAGTACTTCGCAGGGAAGAACTATTTGCGCTAATGATAATAATGTCGGATCTGTCATGAGACAAATGTAAGCATTGTAAGGAAAATGTAAAAGAACTACCCCCAAGAAATATCGGGTGAGCTGGTTTTGCGCCGGAAGAATACATAATACAAGTCTTTGCCATAACGGTTAAAACGTTTTTGGGTAATGGGTGAAAGTCTGTAATGGGGAATTTCAGGTATTGTATAGACGAAATCAAGTATATCGTCTACAAGCATATCTGCATATTCTACATTAGAATAATAGTCTTTTTCAAGTAATGTGTCAGTTAAATCCAGCAAGTATTCTTTTATGCTAACAGGAATCAGGACATTATTTCGCCGGTTTATATTTTGCATAGCGTTTTCTTATCTCTTCTTTCATTAGTTTACGGAACTCTTCTACAGTCAGTCCGTTTTCCCAGTCCCTCTCGAATTCGAGTTTTAGGCGTTCCTCTCTTGATAAGGTCTGGACGGGATGTTCGTTTTGGTATGTTGTTGTGTTCTGCATATCTTAATATGTTGTTGATTTAGTATCTTATAGATGCAAAGATAGATTAATAACTCTATATATCGCTAATTTTCACCGGATTTTTCCCTATTTTTGCGCGTGTTTGTCAAATGCATTTGAAATAGACATAAATGGATAATAAATATATACGAAATTCATTCCGCTTGTTGTATGGAATGCTGTTGCTGGTTGTCATCTATTCGTGTGCCAATATCGGTAGTCCGAACGGGGGGCCTTACGACGAGGACCCGCCTAAGTTCGTGAGCAGCACGCCTGTTCCGAACCAGGTTAATTACAAGGGGAAGAAGATCGAGATCCTGTTTGACGAACTGATACAAATCGACAAACCTTCGGAAAACGTGATTATCACGCCTCCCCAAATGGAACTGCCGATCATCCGTTCTGCCGGTAAGAAGGCGGTGATCGAACTGAAAGATACGCTGAAGGAGAACACCACTTATACGATCGACTTCACGAACTCTATCGCTGATAACAACGAGAAGAACGTTTACGAAAACTTCTCGTTCGCCTTTTCCACCGGTGATGTGATCGACACGCTCGAAGTATCCGGCGTGCTTCTGAACGCGGAAAACCTCGAGCCGATGCCCGGCATTACGATCGGTCTGCATAGCAACCTCGAAGATTCGGCCTTTGTCAAATTGCCTTTCGACCGCACTTCACGCACGAACGACAAGGGGCAGTTCACGATCCGCAACATCGCCCCCGGCACGTATCATATCTTTGCCCTGAACGATGTCAACCGCGACTATAAGTTCGACCAGCCCGGCGAAGATATCGCCTTTTTAGACTCCGTTATCGTTCCAACCTTTGAGCTGACCTCCCGGCAGGATACCGCCTGGAAGGACAGTCTGACGATCGATACGATCCGTACGGTCGGCTATACCCGCTTCATGCCGGATAACATCGAACTCCGCCTCTTTAAGGAGAAGTTTGAGCGCCAGTATATGGTGAAGCCGGAACGTCCGGACGAGAAATACTTCACGCTCCGCTTCAACTCGAAGTTGGATACCGTTCCGGTGCCCGTCCCCATCAACTTTACTCCGGAAGACAGCGCCTGGTATTTCGTCCAGCAGACGGAAGGCGGCTTGGCTGTCAACTATTGGCTGGCCGATTCGACTGTCTGGAAGCAGGACACGCTGCAGGTGCAGGTCTCTTATCCGAAAAGCGATTCCCTGAATATCCTCCGTCCGCAGACCGACACCGTGCAAGTAGTCATGCGTCGCCGCCCGGCAGAAAAGAAAAAGAAGAAGAAAGACGAGCCCGAACCGATCGATTTCCTCGGAATGCAGGTGAACGCTTCCGGCTCGATGAATCTGTTCGATACGATATCCGTTACGTTCTCCGAACCGGTGCTGGATATCAACGAAGATATGTTCTTCCTCGACCAGAAGGTCGATACCGTTTGGAATGCCGTCGATTTCGAGTTCTTCCCCGATACGACGAACAGCCTGAACTTCTTTATCAAACGTCCCTGGAAGTACGGGGAGGAATATCGCATAGAAGTGGACTCGGCTGCTATCACCAGCCTTTACGGCAAATGGAACAACTTCTTCACCAGCGAGTTTAAGATCAAGAAAGAAGATGAGTACGGCCATTTCTATCTCAATATCGTCGGTGTGGACACAACTGCCTTTGTCGAGTTGCTGAGTTCGGGAGATGCCCCGGTCCGCAAGGCGAAGGTAAAAGACGGCGGTGTCCTCTTTATGGACCTGAAGCCCGATAAATATTATGCCCGCATCATCATCGACACGAATGATAACGGTGTCTGGGATACCGGTAATTATGCCGAAAAGCGGCAACCCGAGAAGGTGTATTATTCACCCAAGATGTACGAGATCATGCAGAACTGGCAGGTGGAAGAGACCTGGAATGTCACCTCGACCCCGTTAGCCAAGCAGAAACCTCTTGAGATAACGAAGAATAAGCCTAAAGAAGTAACCAAGAAGAAAAGAAACTACAAAGATGAAAGTCAACAATCATCGTCAAGGAATAATAGCGGCGGCAATATGGGAATGCCGTTCTAAAGTAGCCTGCCTGTGGCTGGTGCTTTTGCTTTTGTTGTTTGCCGCCGTGACGGAAGCGCAGACGATTCCTGTCAGGGAACGGTTCAGTCCCGGAGAGAAGGTGCAGTATGAGCTGTACTTCAAGTGGGGACTCCTGATGCCCCGTGCAGGCCATGCCACTCTTTCCATCCAGGATGCGGAATACGAAGGAAAGCCTTCCTACCACTACCGCCTTCTTTTCGCTACATCCGGTATTATCGAGAAGCTCTACAAGATGCGTGACACGCTCGATTGCCATTTCTCTTCCGATATGCTGCTGCTCCGCAGTGAGAAACGCGTGAACGAGAATGACTATTACCTGATCGACGATATTCGTTTCTCGTACGACAACAAAAAGATATTCGCCCATTCCCACCGCTATACGCCTTCCCGCACGAAGATCGACACGATGCTGGTTTCGGAAGACCCTTATATGTTCGATATGCTGGGCGCGACGATGTTCCTGCGCTCCTTAGACTGGCATACGATGAAGACGGGCGACACTTTCCCCTTCCAGGTGGCGATCGGCCGGGACCGCATCAATATCAGTTTCCGTTACACCGGACAGCAGATTGTCGAGCGGACCGAGACGCTGAAATACCGTACCCGCCATTTCTACATCGACATCTACGACGATGCCTTTACCCAGAGCAAGGAAGCTGCCGAAATCTGGATCGGCGACGATGAGAACCATATCCCCATTAAGATACGCGCCAAGCTGAAGATCGGTGCCGCCGAGGTCTACTATAAGTCCTCCAAAGGCTTGCGCTATCCGCTGACTTCGCGGGTAGAGATAAAGAGAAGGGAACAATATTAAGTTACCCGCGTGGCTTTGTGGGTAAAGCAATCGTGAAACACGTTTCCGCGTAAGGTTGCGAGACGACAGACAGTTCTCCGCCGTGCATCCGTACGATCTGGCGGGAGAGGCTGAGGCCGATGCCGCTTCCCGTTGCTTTGGTCGTGAAGAAAGGGACGAAGATGTCGTCCTGCAGGTCCGAGGGGATGCCCGGCCCGTTGTCCGTCACCCGTATTTCCAACTCGTTCTTTTGCTGCTTTACCTGGATGCGGATATGTCCGTCTTCCTGCCCTTCGAGGGCTTGCATGGCGTTCTTCAGCAGGTTGATCAATACCTGTGAAAGCTGTTCTTCATCCGCATAAACCGTTATCTCCGGCTGGAAAAGGTCGAGGGAGAAGCGGATCTGTTGCCGTTGCATATCCGGTTGGTGCAGGGTTTGCAGGTTTTGGAGCAGGCGGGTGAGGGAGAACGGTTTGGGTTCCGGTTTCTTCAGGTGGGCGAATTGCCGGTACGACTCGGTGAAATGTATCAGGCTTTCCCCCTGGCTCTTGATCGTGTCGAGTCCGCGGACGGTCTTGCGGACCGTCGTGTCGGTGATCTCCTCGCTGCTTTTGACGGATTCTTTTGTCCGGAAATAGGAGAGGAGCGTGCCGGAAAGCGAGACGATCGGAGCGATAGAGTTCATGATCTCGTGCGTCAGGACGCGCATCAGCCTGTCCCACGATTCATATTCCTTCCGGTGCAGTTCGCGGTCGAACTCTTTCCGTTTGTTCTCGGTCATCAGCTTGTGTATGCGGTTGAAAGCGGCATGCAGGCGGCGTTGTTCGCGGCTGCCGATGTTTTCGGGGAAGTAGAGCATGGACTCGTTGTCTTCTATCGCATCCAGGAAGAGTTGTATCCTCCGGTTGTAAACATTGAGATAGTAGACGAGATAGCTGATCATCCAGGCGGCGATAAAGAGCGCCACGACGCCGAGTATGACCGCCCGTCCCGTCACGATGCCTGCCGCGCCTAACCCGGCCACCACGACGATGGCAACGACTTGCAACAAAATACGTATGTAAAGGCGGATGCTGAACATATCGGTCGGGGGGATCAGAGGTTGAAGCGTTTCATCTTATTATATAGCGTCTGCCGGCTCACCCCCAACTGTTCGGCGGCGGCTGTCAGATTTCCCTCGTTCTGGGTGATGGCGGCCAGGATCGCCTGCCGTTCCACTTCGCCGAGATTAGGCGCTTCGCTGAAGGAAACCGCCTTGCCGGGACGGATGAAGAGGTCGGAGGCGCGTATCACATTCTTTTCGGCCAGGATCACCGCCTTCTCGATCGTATGTTGCAGCTCGCGGATATTGCCCGGCCAGTCGTAGTTCGTCAACTTCTCCACCGCTTGCGGATGCAGGCTGATCCCCGTCCGTTTATAAAGGGCGGTGTATTTCTTCAGGAAATAGTCGGCGAAAAGCGCGATGTCTTCCCGCCGGTTGCGCAAGGGCGGGATTTCGATCTGTATCGTGTTGATGCGGTAGAACAGGTCTTCGCGGAAGAGCGAGTGCGTGACCATTTCCGGCAAGTTCCGGTTCGTGGCGGCGATCAGGCGGATGTCGACCGGAATCTTCCGGTTGCTCCCCAGTCGGGTGATCTCGCGGTTCTGCAAGGCAGCTAACAGCTTGGCCTGCAATCCCAACGGCAGGTTTCCGATCTCGTCGAGGAAGAGCGTGCTCCCGTGTGCCGCTTCGAACTTGCCCGCCCGGCTTTCCCGTGCGTCGGTGAATGCGCCCCGCTCATGCCCGAACAGTTCGCTTTCGAACAGCGATTCGCTGACGGCTCCCATATCCACATGGACCATTTCGTGGCGGCTGCGGAGCGAGAGGCGGTGTATCTCGCGTGCCAACATCTCTTTCCCTGTTCCGTTCTCGCCGGTGATCAGGACGTTTGCATCCGTCTTGGCCACTTTGGTCACGACCTTGATGAGCTTCATCATGACCGGGGAATGGCCGATAATCATCGCCGGTTCGCTCGGCCGCTTCGGAGGCGGCAGCGGTTGTCCGGACTGCCGTCCCTGCAAGGCGGCGCGTATCTTTTCCAGCAGGTTGTCATTGTCCCAGGGCTTGAGCACGAAATCGGCAGCCCCGCTTTTCAACGCCTTTACCGCCAGTTCGACGTCTCCGTAGGCGGTCAGCATGATGACGGGCAGCCCCGGCGCGATCTCCTGTATCCGGCGAAGCCAGAAAAGCCCTTCGTTACCGGTATTGACGCCGGCGGAGAAGTTCATATCCAACAAGACAAGGTCGACCGGCCTGCTGTCCAGAACCGACAGGATGCTGTTCGGGTTCGAGGCAGTCTCCACCTGCTCGAACTCGTCTTCCAGGAGCAGTTCGAGGGAGGTCAGCACGCTCTTGTTGTCGTCTACTATCAGGATTGTTCCGGCTTGCATAGTCTCTTTTTCCTGTAAAGTTATCCGCTTCCGGAATACCTTGCAAGCAAGCGTCAAAATATTTGACACTTTCAGGGGATTATTCTGCGGTTGGCCGCCGCCGGCTGCCGTCCAGATTTCAGTTACATGGGAGGAAATAATGGTTTTGTTCCCATCTAAAAGGAATCGTGTCCCATGTAATCCTTGTTCGACCCGGTCGAACAGTTGTTTGACCTCCGTCGGACAGCTGTCCCACCCTCGTCGAACAGCTGTCTGACCCGGGTCGGACAAGGATTGAGACGGCGTTTGTGGGAATCAGGTGCCTGTTCTTCTGCTTTTTCATGGGACATTGTTGAAAACAGGACGGCAGGCGGTGCCGGGCAGACAGGCAGGCGGAAAGAGAAGGGCAGTGTCAAATAGTTGGACGGATAGGTGTCAAAATTTTGGACGGTTGGCGGGGAGGTCCTCTCTTATCCTGCTGATTATCCGTGCGCTACGTTTCTGGCATGCCGTTTGCATCCCTTCTTGTATGACGACAGACAGTAATATGGACATCCGCATCGAGCGCAAGTCCCGCTTTAAGAAGAAACATATATATGCCGTTGCAGGAGGGAGTTTCGTGCTGCTCTGCCTGCTCTGGTTCATCTTTCGCGACACCTCTTCTTCGCTGACGGTGGACAAGGAACGCCTCACGGTTGCCGCCGTGCAGAAGGGTGAGTTTAACGATTATATCCGCGTTATCGGGCAGGTCTTGCCGGACCGTATCATCTATCTCGACGCGATTGAAGGCGGCCGTGTGGAGGAACGCCTCATCGAAGAAGGGACGCAGGTCAAGGCGGGCGACATCATCCTGCGCCTTAGTAATCCGCTCCTGAATATCGGTATCCTGCAAAGCGAAGCAGACCTCGCCTACCAGGAGAACGAACTTCGTAACACACGCCTCAGCATGGAACAGGAACACCTCCGGCTGAAGCAGGAGCGCATCGAACTGAGCAAGGAATTGACGCGGAAGGAACGCCGGTTCAAACAGTACGGGCGGCTGTGTGAGGAGGGCCTCATCGCCCGCGAAGAGTTCCTGCAGGCGCGTGAAGACTACGAGACTGCCCGCGGACAGCTCGCCGTCGTGGACGAACGGATCGAACAGGACGCCCTTTTCCGTAGCAGCCAGCTGAAGAGCCTGGACGAGAACATCCGGAATATGAAGAAGAGCCTCGCCTTAGTGCGTGAACGACTGGAGAACCTGAAGGTGAAAGCGCCCGTGGACGGGCAGTTGGGCAACCTCGAAGCCCAGATCGGGCAGTCTATCGCCCAGGGAGAGCGGATCGGACAGGTCATCACGCCCGAACTGAAGGTCGAGGCGAAGATCGACGAGCATTACGTGGAACGCATCCTGCCCGACCTTCCCGCTAACTTCGAACGCGAGGGCAGGACGTATGATATGACGGTCACGAAAGTCTACCCGGAAGTGCGTGAAGGGCAGTTTCGTACCGACCTGCATTTTGTCTCCGGCCGGCCGGAGAATATCCGTGCCGGACAAACCTATCACCTGAACCTGCAATTGGGCGACCCGGTGCAGGCGGTGATCGTCCCCCGCGGCAGTTTCTACCAGGCAAGCGGCGGCGAGTATATGTATGTGGTCGACGAGGAAGGCAAGACGGCCCGCCGCCGCCCTGTCCGCATCGGTCGCCAGAACCCGCAATATTATGAGGTGGTGGAAGGGCTGCAACCGGGTGAACGGGTGATTATTTCCGGCTATGACTTGTTTGGGGATAACGAGAAACTAATACTAAAATGATATATTTGCGAATATGGTAGTATCAAACTATTGGAACAGTGCCCGGCGCAGCCTGGCGAAGAAGAAAGGATTCAGCGCCATCAATATAGCGGGGCTGGCGATCGGTATGGCGGCCGCCCTGCTGATCCTGACCTATGTGGCTTTCGAGTATAGCTACGACGATATGCACGACCGGCAGGAGCGCATCTTCCGTGTCGAGGCGCGTTTCTACGAGAACGGGGAGCTGACGGACGACTGGGCTTCTTCTTCCTCCGGATATGCTCCGGCGATGAAGCAGAACCTGAGCGCCGTGGAAGATTATACCCGTGTCGGCAGCCAGTACTTCCCCGAGCAGGTGGTGAAATATAACGAGCTGCTGTACCGGGAGACCGGCATCGGATATGCGGAGGCTAACTTCTTCAATTTCTTCGACTTCAAGCTGCTGAAAGGGGACAGGAACACCTGTCTGGACGGGCCGAACAAGGTGGTGATTACCGAACGCATCGCCCGGAAATACTTCAAGGGAAAGAACCCGATCGGGAAGATACTGATCTTCCGCAGCAACATCGGGGAGGAGGCTTGCGAGGTGACGGGCATCATGGAAGATATGCCGGTGAACACGCATATCCGTTATAATCTCCTGATTTCTTACAAGACGCTTCCGAAGTGGCTGGACGACTATTGGTACCGGCACGAGGTCTATTCCTACGTCTTGCTGAAGTCTGCCGGGAAGAAAGAGCAGGTGGAGCAGGAATTTCCCGCCATGGCGGAGAAATATAAGACGGAAGAGGCGCTGAAGAACAAGACTTGGGCGATCCAGCTGGTCAACCTTCGCGACATCCACCTGAACCCCCAGAAGGCCTACGAGCCGGAGGTGAAGGGAAACCGCTCTTCCATCTGGGTACTGATCTGCACGGCGCTTGCCATCCTTTGCATCGCCTGGATCAATTATATCAATATGACGGTTGCTCGCTCGATGGAGCGCGCCAGGGAGATCGGGATACGCCGCGCTTCGGGGGCGAGCCGCAGGCAGATCATCGGTCAGTTCCTGTTTGAATCGTTGCTGACGAACGGGATTGCTTTCGTCTTAGCGGCGGGATTGATGGAGGCGTTGATGCCGGCTTTCAACCATCTGACGGGACGCGCTTTGAGTTTCTCCGTTTGGTTTACGACGCCGTTGGGGGGATATTTGTTGCTGATCTTTGCGGTCGGGGTGTTCCTGTCGGGTTTTTATCCGGCGACGGTGCTGTCGGGGGTGAAGCCGATGCGCCTGCTGAAAGGGAAATTCACGCATACGCGGGGGGCGGCTATAACCCGCAAAGTGCTGGTCGTGTTGCAATATACGGCTTCCTTAGTCTTGCTTTGCGGGACGCTGATCGTCTATGCGCAATTGCAATATATGCGGAACGCCTCTTTAGGCGTGCGCGTGAACCAGACGCTTGTCCTTAAATTCCCGGCGCAATGCGAGGAGTTAGCGATGAAGTTGCAGGCATTCAAGAAGGAGGTCGCCTTGTTGCCTTCCGTGAAGGCGGTTACGGTTTCCGGCGCGGTGCCCGGGACGGAGGTGGCGGATTTCCTTTCCATCGTCCGCGAGAGCGATGTGACGAAGCAGACGCGCCTGTTAGAGATGCTGAGCTGCGACGAGTATTTCCTGAATGCTTACGGCCTGAAGTTTGTGGCCGGACGGGGGTTCTCGGAGGATTACGGGGGAGATGTCTATAATATCGTCCTGAACGAATCGGCGGTCCGCACATTAGGTTTCGACTCGCCGGATGCCGCTTTGGGACAACGCCTGTCTGTCGAGACGGTCGACCGCCCGATGCAAATTATCGGGGTGGTGAAGGATTACCACCAGCAATCCCTGAACAAAGACTATACGCCCATCTTGTTCGCCCTGCACGAGAAGCTGAGTTGGATGAAGCAGCGTTATATCTCGGTTGTCCTGGAGAGCGGTAGTCCGCGCGATCTGGTGAAGCAGACGGAGGCGGTGTGGGAGCGTTATTTCCCGGATTCCAGCTATGATTACTTCTTCCTCGACCAGTTCTTCGACCAGCAATACCGGCAGGATGAGGTGTTCGGGCTGATCGTGGCGTTATTTGCGATATTGGCGATCTTTATCTCTTGCATGGGGTTAGGCGTGCTGGTCATGTTCTCCTGTTCGACCCGTACGCGGGAAATGGGGATAAGGAAGGTCCTGGGCGCTTCCAATATGCAACTGTTCTATGAGTTAGGACGCGAGTTCTTCCTCTTGATTGCCATTGCGATCGTGATCGCCCTTCCGCTTTCGTGGCTGATCATGAGCGGTTGGCTGAGCCATTACTCGTTCCGTACGGATTGGAAGGCCTGGTTCTTTGTCGTCCCGGTGATTCTGTTGTGTGTGATCTCTTTATTGACCATCGGTTGGCAGACCGCCAAAACTATCTTCAGCAAGCCTGCCCGCTCTTTGCGCTACGAGTAAATAAAAGAATGTACGCTATTTGCTTATCTGACGGCAATAGCGTACATTTGTCGTGTATCAATAACAAAGAAAGGACATTCATTATGACGCAGTTGGAATTGCAGGCACGCAAACTGAACCTGATACAGGATATCATCAATACGATCGACAACGACGAACTGATGAGCCGCCTGGAATCAGCTTATAAGCGGTTGAAGAATTCTGCCGCCGGACAGCATCGTCCTTGCGCTTATACGCTCGAAGAGGTGAATGAGCGGTTGGATGAAGCCGAAAAGGCAGATAAGGAGGGACGTTATATCAGCCATGAAGATATGCTTAACGAAGTAGAATCATGGTGGAAATAAATGTAAACCTTATTCTATCGCCGCAAACGGCAACTCCGTATCCTTTCTGTAACCCGTTCCGTTGAAGGTGGCGATGAGGTCGCCGGCTTCGTTGGTGATGCGTACTTCGCAGTTTGCAAGCCGTTTGTGACTGAAAGCTTCGCGGGCTTCGGCATAGAGGAAGCCTTTGCTTTCGGCTTTGAAGAAGTTGATGCTGGAAGTGATCGAGAGCGTCAGCCGTGCATGGCTGTTCGTCGCGGCGGCAAAAGCAAGATCGGCAAGAGTGAAGATCGCTCCGCCCTGGCATACTCCGCCACCGTTCAGATGTTCCGGTTTTATTTCCATCCGGGCTTTCGCATAACCATTACCGGTTTCCAACAGTTCTACACCGGCCAATAGGGCGAACTTGTCGCCTTGAAGAAATTCGTTTATTGTCATAATTATAGTATAAGAAATAATGAACTACCTCGTTCCCGCGCTCCGACGCGGGATCGCAAAATAACCAGCCATATCCACTTGCAAATGATGATTTAACGATGTCAGGATAACGGCCTCGTAGGGGTGGTCCCAAACCCGGCCCAAAGCCCTGTAAGGGCGACAGATTATAGCCCAAGGCGTGAGCCTTGGGTTTAAATAGGACCACCTCCTATCTTCGAGCCCTGTAAGGGCGATACATTGTGACACAGGATGTTACCGGTGCCGCCCTTACAGGGCTTAAAGAGGGTAGGAAGCCGTTTCCCTTAACCCAAGGCTCACGCCTTGGGCTGAGATCTGCCGGGCTTACAGCCCTAAGACAATGTCGCTAAATCATCATTTATGGTTCAATATAAAACCTGTTCCTTTGCGATCCCGCGTCGGAGCGCGGGAACGGGATAGTTCAGTTCTGTCAAATATCGAATGTCCGCCCTGTCAACTCAACTTCCATTCTGCGCCGTCCTTCGTGTCTTTGATTTCGAAGCCGAGGGCGGTCAGTTCGTTGCGGATTTTGTCGGATGTGGCCCAGTCTTTGTTGGCTTTGGCCTGCTGGCGGATGGTCAATAACAGATCCATCGCTTTGCCGAATGCCTCATAGGAGCCTCCGCCGGCTGAGGCTGCTTCGTCTTTCATTCCGAGGATGTCGAAGACGAAGGTATGGAAGACGTCCTGAAGCTCTTTCAGGTCTTCGGCCGAGATCGTAGCCTTGCCGTCCTTCACGGAGTTGATGGCGCGTGTGGCATCGAACAGGTGGGCGATCACGATCGGCGAGTTGAGGTCGTCGTTCATGGCGTCGTAGCACCGGCGGCGCAGGTCTTTCACGTCGACCGTCGAGGCGTCGGATGCTTTCAACTTCATCAGGTGGTTGTAGGCATCCATCAGACGCTCCAGACCCTTTTCGGCGGCTTGCAAGGCTTCGTTGCTGAAGTCTACCGTGCTGCGGTAATGCGCCTGGAGGATAAAGAAGCGGATCGTCATCGGTGAATAAGCCTGATGCAATATCTTGTTGCTACCCGTAAAGAATTCGTCCAACGTGATGAAGTTCCCCAACGACTTACCCATCTTCTGTCCGTTGATGGTGATCATGTTGTTGTGCATCCAGTAGTGGACCATGTCGTCTCCTTGCGAAGCTACCGCCTGTGCGATCTCGCATTCGTGGTGCGGGAAGATGAGGTCCATGCCGCCGCCGTGGATATCGAAATGTTCGCCTAAGTACTTCTTGCCCATCGCCGTACATTCGCAGTGCCAGCCGGGGAAACCGTCGCTCCAGGGAGAAGGCCAGCGCATGATGTGTTCCGGCTGTGCACATTTCCAGAGGGCGAAGTCGATCGGGTTATGCTTCTCGTCCTGCCCGTCCAGAGCGCGGGTCGTGTTCAGCATATCGTCGATGTTGCGGCCGGAAAGGACGCCGTAGTTATGATCCTTGTTATATTTCTCCACGTCGAAGTAGACGGAACCTTCGCTCTCGTAAGCATATCCGTTGTCCAGGATCTTCTTCACCAGTTCGATCTGTTCGATGATATGTCCGGATGCATGCGGCTCGATGCTGGGTGGCAAGACGTTGAGCGCTTCCATCGCATGATGGTAACGGTTCAGGTAATACTGCACCACTTCCATCGGCTCCAACTGTTCGAGGCGGGCTTTCTTGGCAATCTTGTCTTCGCCGTCATCCGCGTCGTGTTCGAGGTGGCCGACATCGGTAATGTTGCGTACGTAACGTACTTTGTATCCTATATGAGTCAGGTAACGGAACAGCAGGTCGAAGGTGATGGCCGGGCGTGCATGTCCCAGATGCGCATCGCCGTAAACGGTCGGACCACAAACATACATTCCCACATGCGGCTCGTGCAGCGGGATGAACTGTTCCTTTTTTCTTGTGAGCGTGTTGTAAATACTTAATGGATGTTCCATATCTATTTATTTTTAAGAGGGGCAAATATAGGAATAATCTCTGCCTTTGCCAACCTGTCGGGAAGGTATTTACGCGATTAATTACGGATAGGGTACAGATTATCGAGGGGAATGGCCGCAGATTAAAATAATAAATTGATATATTTGTTCCCGAATTGTAAAATAGGATCAACACATAAGATACTTGCCATGAAACTAAAATCATCTTTTATACTCACATTTATGCTGGCAGTTCTGCTGACAGCCTGTGGCGGTCAGTCGTATAATCTTGCTGATTATGGCCTAAAACCGGACAGTAAGGAAAACGCATCCCCCTTGATTGCGAAAGCTTTGCAGGAGATCGCTGCGACGGATCACCCGGATGGTGTCACAATCGTTTTGCCGAAAGGGCGTTACGACTTCTATCCGGAAGGGGCTTCCCTTCGTGAGTATTTCATCTCCAACCATGACCAGGACAATCCCAAGTCCGTAGGGCTGCCGTTCGAAAACATGAAGAACGTTGTCTTTGACGGGCAGGGTTCGGAACTGATTTTTCATGGGCGGATGCTTCCCGTTTCCTTAGTGGGTTCGGAGAATTGCACGTTGAAGAACTTCAGTATCGACTTCGAGAATCCGCATATCAGCCAGGTTAAGGTGTTGGAAAACGATACGGTGAACGGTTTGATCACCTACGAGGTGGCGCCTTGGGTACAGTATGAGATACGCGACAGTAACTTTGTCGCCAAAGGGGAAGGCTGGGAACATATTCCTGCCTGGGGAATCGCTTTTGAAGGAGATACGAAACGGCTGGTCTATACCACCAGCGATATTGGCGTAGGTAGCAGGCATGTGGCAGAGATCGCTCCCCGTAAGATACTCGCCTCCTGGAAAAACAAGAAACTGATACCGGGAACGGTTGTCGTTTTCCGTGGGTACGGCCGTCCGACTCCGGGCGTTTTCATGTACCATAATACCAATACGGCATTGGAGAATATACAGGTCCATTATGCTGAAGGGATGGGTTTGCTGGCACAGATGAGCGAGAATATCACGTTGGATCGCTTCTCGGTCTGCCTGCGTGGCAAGGATGATCCGCGTTACTTCACGACACAGGCGGACGCCACTCATTTTTCCGGATGCAAGGGACTGATCCGCTCTGTCGGCGGTTTGTACGAGGGGATGATGGACGATGCGATCAATGTGCATGGCACTTATCTGAAGGTGCAGCAGCGTGTCGACGACAAAACGTTGGTGGGCGAGTATATGCACGGTCAGTCATATGGTTTCGAATGGGGGCGTCTGGGTGACACCGTCCAGTTTATTGATTCCAAAACAATGGAGATATTGGGAGAGCGGAATAAGGTGACGGCTATCCAGGCTGTCGACAAGCCGGATGATCACGGTGCCAAGCTGTTCCGCATCACATTTGAGAAGCCTGTCGATCCTGCGATCTGCGAGGCCGGAACGTATGGTATCGAGAACCTGGAATGGACGCCGGCGGTTTATTTCGCCGACAATGTGATTCGTAATAACCGTGCCCGCGGTTCACTGTTCAGCACGCCTAAGCGGACTGTTGTGGAAAATAATGTCTTCGACCATACCTCCGGTACGGCTATCTTGCTGTGCGGCGATTGCAACGGATGGTTCGAGACGGGGGCTTGCCATGACGTATTGATCCGGAATAACCGGTTTATCAACGCGTTGACGAATATGTTCCAGTTCACCAATGCCGTAATATCCATCTATCCGGAGATACCCGACCTGAAAGACCAGAAGAAGTATTTCCATAGCGGTATCGTGATTGAGAACAACACGTTCGATACTTTTGACGCCCCGATCCTGTATGCGAAGTCGGTCGACGGACTCGTCTTCCGTAATAACGTGATCCGGCAGAACCAGGATTATCCAGCCTTCCACTGGAACAACCACCGCTTCTTCTTCCAACGTGTGATTAATGCGGAGATAAAGGATAACCAGTTCGACGGAGGGTTCGATGAGGCGCGGGATATACTGAATGAAGAATAAGTTTCCCCCTTTTCATTTTATTCTTCTATTAATTCATATTGAAAATAACTGTTATCTCCATAATATAAGAGTAAACATCCATCATAATATGTCCATGAATATATTGACCTCAATGTGTCCATATACTGATTGCCGAACTCGCTCTCTCCGAGGTCTGTCCCAAATATATCCGTTAAATAGATGGTGCGGATACGCTATTGCTGCGGATAAAGGTTATTGGCCCGGTTGCCGGAATCCTCTGTGGCTTTTGTCTTATGATAAATATAGTTCTCGTTTATATTATACAAAGGTAATACAAAAGAGCCTAAAAAAAGAGGGAAGGTTATACAAAAAGAAAGCGTATCTCGTTATATTATCATACATTTGTAGAGAAGAAAAGATAAAACTATGGCAGTAAAGAAAGACAGAGTACTTTGGGCGGACGATGAGATAGATTTGTTGAAACCTCATATCCTTTTCCTGCAAGACAAGGGGTATGAAGTGGTTCCGGTGATCAGCGGGCAGGATGCCATTGAATGCTGCAAGGAGGAATCATTCGACATCATTTTTCTGGATGAGAATATGCCGGGTCTGACCGGGCTGGAAACACTGGCCCAGATCAAGGCGATCAATCCGGACCTCCCTGTCGTCATGGTTACCAAGAGCGAGGAAGAGAGCATCATGAACCAGGCTATCGGCAATAAGATCGCCGACTACCTGATCAAACCTGTCAACCCGAACCAACTGCTTTTGTCTATCAAGAAGAATGTCCACAAGAATGTGATTATCTCTGAGACGACGACTGTCGGCTATCAGCAGGAGTTCGGCCGTATCGGCATGCAGATCAACGACTCGCTGACGACCGACGACTGGATGGAGGTCTATAAGAAACTCGTCTATTGGGAACTTGAGTTGGAAAGCAGCCAAGTACCGATGACCGATATGCTCCGGATGCAGAAACAGGAGGCGAACAATGCTTTCGGTAAATTTGTCAAGAAGAATTATGTGGACTGGATTCAGAACCCGGCCGAACGCCCGTTGATGAGCCCCGACCTGTTCAAGAAAAAGGTGTTCCCGATGCTCGATAACGACGAAAAGGTGTTCTTTATCCTGATCGATAACTTCCGCCTCGACCAGTGGCGTGAGGTGAAAGACCTGCTTGCCGAATATTTTACTTTCGACGAAAGCCTCTACTACAGTATCCTGCCGACCGCGACACAGTATGCCCGCAACTCGATATTCTCCGGCCTGATGCCGCTACAGATCGAGAAAATGTTCCCCGAGCTTTGGGTGGACGAAGACAGCGAGGAAGGCAAGAACCTGAACGAAGCGCCGCTTATCCAGACGCAAATCGAACGGTTCCGCAAGAAATATACGTTCTCCTACCATAAGGTGCACGACTCGCAGTATAACGACAAGTTGCTGAATATCGTTCCTTCCCTCCTGAATAACCAGTTGAATGTGGTTGTCCTTAACTTTGTCGATATGCTTTCGCATGCCCGTACGGAAAACAAGATGATCCGTGAACTGGCCCAGAGCGAAGCGGCTTATCGCAGCCTGACGCGTTCCTGGTTCCAGCATTCCGGCACGTTGGAACTCTTCAAGCGTATAGCCGGGAAAGGCTACCGGGTTATCGTTACGACCGATCACGGGACGATACGTGTGGATAACCCCCTGAAGGTGATAGGCGACAAGAATACGAACACCAATCTCCGCTATAAGGTCGGTAAGAACTTGAATTACAACCCGAAGGAAGTGCTCGAAATCCGCTATCCGGACAAGGTCGGATTGCCCTCCCCGAACCTGAGCAGCAAGTATATATTTGCGATGAATAATGATTTCTTCGCCTATCCGAATAATTATAATTACTACGTTTCTTACTATAAGAATACGTTCCAGCATGGCGGCATTTCGATGGAAGAGATGCTGGTCCCTTTTATTACGATGATGCCAAAATAATTGAGAATTGAAAATTGAGAATTGAAAATTGCATTAACTTTGCAACGGAATTCAAATTTTCAATTTTCAATTCTCCATTTTCAATTATAAAGTTATGAGCGTAATTAAAATCGACAGTTTAGATACGATCCGCCAGGCCGCGAAAGCGTTTATCGCCGGGATGGACGACCGTACCGTTTTCGCTTTTCGCGGAAGCATGGGCGCAGGAAAGACTACCTTTATCAAAGCTATTTGCGAAGAATTGGGTGTGGAGGATGTGATCAACAGCCCGACGTTCGCCATCATCAACGAATATCGCAGCGATACGACCGGCGAGCTGATCTACCATTTTGACTTTTACCGCATCAATAAACTGAGCGAAGCGGAAGATATCGGCACGGAAGATTATTTCTACAGTGGCGCGCTCTGCTTTATCGAATGGCCGGAAAAGATTGAGGAACTCTTGCCGGGCGATGTAGTGGAAGTTGCCATTACGGAGAATCCCGACGGATCGCGTACCGTAGAAGTCAAGTAAGCGATGGAACCTACCGAATATTTTATCCTGATTCTCTTTATCGCATTGGGGGCTTTCTCCATTGTCGCTGCCATCCTGAACCTCGAATGGTATTTCCAGACCAGCGGAGCCATGACGTTTGTCCGCTGGCTGGGTCGCAAGGGTGCCC
Source organism: Parabacteroides sp. AF48-14 (assembly GCF_003477465.1). NCBI lineage: Bacteria > Pseudomonadati > Bacteroidota > Bacteroidia > Bacteroidales > Tannerellaceae > Parabacteroides > Parabacteroides sp. AF48-14. Next base: position 28,150 of record NZ_QUDI01000042.1, on the reverse strand, counting down.
GTATCTTTTATGCCCTGTTAGGGTTGGGGTTGATTGCTTGCGGGGTGGCAGGACTTGTCTTTTGGAGTTAAACTATCGCAAAGTCCAACTGTTTTCTTTCCAGGTTCGCCTGTGCCACTTTGACTGTGATGGAATCTCCCAAACGGTATATGCGTCTTGTTTTACGGCCTAACAGGCAGTAGTTTTTATCGTCGTACTCGTAGAAATCATCATCGAGGTCACGTATCGGGACAAGCCCTTCGCATTTATTGTCATTCAGTTCCACATACAAGCCCCATTCGGCTACGCCGGAAACCTTGCCGTCGAATACCTGCCCTAACTTATCTTTCATAAATTCCACCTGTTTGTACTTGATGGAAGCGCGTTCGGCACTGGATGCCAGGATTTCCATTTCGGAACAGTGTTTGCAGAGTTCTTCATACTTGCTTTTGATCACACTGCGCCCGCCCGCCAGATAACGTTCCAGTAAACGGTGTACCATCATATCCGGATAACGGCGGATCGGGGAGGTGAAGTGTGTATAATAGTCCATTGCCAATCCGTAATGCCCGACATTATCTGTCCCGTAAAAGGCTTTCTGCATGGAACGGATAGCTAATGTCTCCACCAGATTCTCTTCCGGTTTGCCCTGTACGGTCTCCAATAAGCGGTTGAAGCTCTTGGAAATGTCCGTTTTACTTCCTTCTGTACGTACCTTGTGACCGAATCGGCTGATGAATGCGGAGAAGTCTCTCAATTTCTCAGGATCCGGCTGTTCATGAACACGGTAGACGAATGTTTTCTTTGTCTTATTCTTGGTTTTTCCGACGAATTCGGCTACTGTACGGTTGGCCAGTAACATGAATTCTTCGATCAGCTTATTGGCTTCTTTTGACTCTTTGATATAAGTACCCAATGGTTTACCTGTCTCGTCGATATCGAATTTGACTTCGAACCGATCGAATGCGATAGCTCCGTCCTTGAAACGCTTTTCACGTAATTTTTGTGCCAGGCTATTGAGCGCCAGGATTTCTTCTTTGTAATCGCCTTCTCCTGTCTCGATCACTTCCTGCGCTTCTTCGTAGGCGAAACGGCGGTCGCTCTTGATGATCGTACGGGCGATATGGAATTGCTGGACTTCGGCGTTTTTATTTAATTCGAAGATAGCCGAAAAACAGAGTTTCTCTTCGTCCGGACGGAGTGAACATATCTTGTTGCACAAGCGTTCGGGCAACATCGGGATGGTACGGTCTACCAGATAGATGGAGGTGGCCCGGTCATATGCTTCCCGGTCTATCAGGCTTTCCGGTCTGACGTAATAAGTGACGTCGGCAATATGTACGCCAACTTCCCAGTTGCCATTTTCCAGAAGACGTGCGGAAAGCGCATCGTCGAAGTCTTTGGCATCTTTCGGGTCGATGGTGAAAGTCGTGATATTACGGAAGTCTTCACGTTTGGCTATTTCCTCTTCGGGGATTGCTTCCGATATCTTATCCGCCGCTTTTTCCACATTGGCCGGATATTTGTATGGGAGGTCGAACTCTGCGAGGATTGCGTTCATCTCGGCATTGTTGTCACCGGCCGCACCTAAAATGTCTACCACTTCGCCCAGCGGGTTCTTGGCTTCTTCCGGCCATTCGGTGATACGGACAATCGCCTTATCGCCCGTCTTGCCGCCTTTCAGCTTGTCTTTGGGGATAAAGATATCGTTTGCCAATGTTTTGTCTTCGGTAATCAGGAAGGCAAAGCCTTTTGTCACTTGCAGCTTGCCGGTGATTGTCCGACGTTCGCTTTCCAGGATTTCAATCACTTCACCTTCCGGATCGGCGCCTTTTCTCTTTGCATGAAGCTGTATTTTTACCTTATCGCCGTTAAGCGCATGGGCGGAGTTGCGTTCTGCCACAAAGATAGGCGTTCCGCCGTCTTCGGGGATAAAAGAGTTCTTTCCGTTCTGCCGGCGCATGAAAGTCCCGACGGCTGTTGTTCCCCAGTCGTTATAGCGGTAGCGTCCCCGGTCTATTTCGGAAATGAAGTTATCAGCGGAGAGATCATACAGGATGTCCACCACCTGCAATTTCTGCACTTGGTTAGTCACTCCTATCATACTGCTGATTTGTCGATAGTTGAAAGGTTCCTTGGGAGAAGACTTGAATACGTCGATGATGGCATTGATCATTGCCTCTTTTTTCATCCGTTTGTTATTGCTTTTGGAGCTGTTTTGCTTCTTCCCCTGTTTATTACTTTTCTTTTCAGATTTATTCTTAGTCATATTTTTATTTCAATGTTTTACAAAGTAAACAATAAATATTGAGAAGCTGTTTACATTTGTGATAAATTATGTCCGGAAGGCCTTAATTCCCGAAACTGTTGGCTGCTACTCCTTTAGCACCCGGTTTGCAACTGAAGACGCTGCCGCTCAACGGATACTTGCGGAGTTGTTCTTCGGACAGGCCGGCGCGAGCCGTTGTGATATAAAGCGTGTCCATCTTTTTACCTCCGAATGCGCAGGAGGCGACATTTGGGGCCGGAACGTTCACCTTGGCCAATAATTCTCCCGTATAAGGGTTATAACAGTAAACGCCATAGCCTCCCCATTGAGCCACCCAGAGGTGGTCCTGACTGTCGATTGTCATCCCGTCCGGCGCCCCTGTCCCTTCCGGCAGATCGACCGCAATTCCGTCAAACAGGATATCGCCGTTGTCGGGATCATAGCGGTAGCGGGCTATTTTGCCGGTCGGCGTATCGTTGTAGTACATGAATCTCTTGTTTGCTGTCCAGACGATACCGTTCGAGATCGTTACTTTTTGTAGTTTGGTGCTGATTGTTCCGTCGGGTAAAACACAATACAAGGTTCCGGCTCCTTTCGGCGCGCCAAAACCCATTGTCCCGATCCATAGACGTCCTTCCGGGTCGCATTTCCCATCGTTGCAGCGTACTTTTCCGTCTTTGTCGGGTATCGGAGCGACGGATGTCGTCTGCCCGTCAGCCAGGTTTACCCGTACGATTTCGTTTTGCAGGGCGATGATAACGGTGCTGTCGCTTTCCGGTACGACAGTGGATATCATGCGGTCGAATTTCCACGAGTCGCATTTCTTTGTGTTCGGGTGATATTCGTACAACGTCTGACCTTCAATGTCTACCCAGAATAATGTCTGGCGGTAGGGGTCCCAGATCGATCCTTCTCCGGTAGTGGCTTCGGCCTTGTAGGCCAATTCAGCCGGAATGATTTCTACTTTAGGCGAACAGGATATTGCCGTGATTAAAATAGAGAATAAAGTTAGTATGTTAATAAGAAAATGCTTCATGATACAAAATGCCGGTTTTAGTTCGTGATAGAGATATTTGATGCAAATATATTAAATTAATCCTGATTACCAGACATATTTATATGTTTTATTGCATATTGTTGGATATGTTTTCGTTTTCCTTTAAATTAGAACCCAATTTGATTACCGGCTTCGATTGCCGTTAATGAACGGATTTTAAACTGAGATTGAGATGAGAGAATTGAATAAAAAAACAGCCGGAAAGGTGCTGCATCCGGAACGGATCATACAGTTCGGCGAAGGGAATTTCCTTCGTGCCTTTGCGGATTGGATTATCCAAAAGATGAACGAGAAGGTGGGTTTTGACAGTAGTGTGGTCGTTGTCCAGCCGATTGACCGGGGGATGGCGGATATGCTGAATGCGCAGGATTGCCTCTATCATGTCAATCTGCAAGGCTTGGATAAAGGAGAGAAGGTAAACAGCCTGACCCGGGTCGATGTGATCAGCCGTGCGTTGAATCCCTATACGGATTTTGCCGCTTTCATGAAATTAGCGGAACAGCCGGAAATGCGTTTTGTTATTTCCAATACGACGGAAGCGGGAATCACTTTTGATCCGGCTTGCAAACCGGAAGATGCGCCGGCTTCTTCTTATCCGGGAAAGCTGACTCAGTTACTCTACCATCGCTACAAGACATTTAACGGCGATAAGGACAAAGCTGATAATCTTCCCGTGTGAACTGATATTCCTGAACGGGCATAAGCTGAAAGAAACAATTTACCAATATATCGAATTGTGGGAATTGGGCGATGGCTTTAAAACATGGTTCACAGAATCCTGCGGGGTGTATGCGACACTGGTGGACCGCATCGTTCCGGGATTCCCGCGCAAGGAGATCGATGCGATCAAGGAAAAGTTACAGTATAACGATAACCTGGTTGTCCAGGCGGAGGTCTTCCATCTGTGGGTGATTGAAGCGCCCGGTTCGGTAGCGAAGGAGTTCCCGGCGGACAAGGCGGGGCTGAATGTGCTGTTTGTTCCGAGCGAAGAGCCTTATCACCAGCGGAAAGTAACTTTGCTGAATGGGCCCCATACGGTTTTGGCGCCTGTCACCTGGCTTTCCGGGGTGGATATCGTACGGGATGCCTGCCGGCACGAGGTATTGGGGAGATACATTCATAAAGTGATGTTTGAAGAATTGCTGGAAACGTTAGACCTGCCGAAAGAGGAACTGATGCAGTTCGGCCGCGACGTGATGGAACGTTTCAATAATCCGTTTGTCGATCATTCGGTTGTCTCGATCATGCTGAATTCATTCCCTAAATATGAAACGCGCGATTTACCGGGCCTGAAAGTCTATCTGGAGCGGAAAGGCGAGTTGCCGAAAGGGCTCGTTTTAGGTCTGGCTGCCATTATTACCTACTATAAGGGAGATGCACGTGCCGATGGTGTAAAAGCGGAGCCGGATGACTCTGCGGAAAACCTCAAGTTGCTACAGGAACTTTGGGCGACCGGTTCGACGCGGAAAGTGGCGGAAGGCGTATTGGCTGCCTCTTCTATTTGGGGTGAAGACCTGAACCGGATTCCGGGGCTGACGGAAATGCTGAAAGAGTTTCTGGATACCATTCAGGAAAAGGGAATGCTTACTGCTGTTAAAGAAATTTGCTGATGCGAACGTATATACAGATAAATCCGGCCGATAATGTGGCTGTGGCCGTCGAAGACCTGCATACCGGCATGTCGTTGGACATCAATGGAAAGACTGTTGTTGTGCGACAGGATATCCCGGCAGGCCATAAAGTAGCCTTGCAGGACTTTGAGGAAGGCGATTATATCGTTAAATACGGCGCTCCTATCGGGCATGCCCGGATAGCGATTGCTGCGGGTTGTTGGGTAAACGAGAAGAATATCAAAACCAATCTGGAAGGACTTCGTGAATATGAATTTAACCCGCAGCCCATTCCTGCACAACCTTCACGGGCTTCGCTCGCTTTTAAAGGCTATCGCCGCAAGAACGGGAATGTCGGTATCCGGAATGAGGTCTGGATTATTCCGACCGTCGGCTGTGTGAATGGCATTGCCCGCCGGCTGGCCGATGAGTTGCAGCGGGAGACACAAGGGGCGGGAGTCGATGCGATTGTCGCTTTTCCGCATAACTATGGTTGTTCCCAGTTGGGTGATGACCACGAGAATACCCGGAAGATATTGCGGGATATGGTTTTGCACCCGAACGCGGGGGCGGTTCTTGTTGTCGGTTTGGGATGTGAGAACAACCAGGTCGGCGCTTTCCGCGAGCTATTGGGAGAATACGATACGGAACGCATCCGCTTTATGGAAACGCAGAAGGTGGACGATGAATTAGAGGCGGGCATGGCGCTTTTGCGTGAACTTTATGCAGTCGCTTCACAGGATGAGCGCACGGATGTTCCTTTAGGCGAATTGCGTGTGGGGTTGAAATGTGGCGGATCGGATGGCTTTTCCGGCATTACGGCTAATCCGTTGCTGGGCGTCTTCTCCGATTATCTGGTGGCAGAGGGAGGAACGACAGTTCTGACGGAAGTACCGGAGATGTTCGGAGCCGAAACGATCCTGATGAACCGAAGCGAATCGCGGGAAGTCTTTGAAAAGACTGTTCATTTGGTCAATGACTTCAAATCCTATTTCATAGAAAATAAACAACCCATTTACGAGAATCCTTCCCCGGGCAATAAGGCGGGAGGTATTTCTACACTGGAAGAGAAATCGCTGGGGTGTACGCAGAAAGCCGGGACTTCGGCTGTGCGGGATGTCATGCTCTATGGTGAACGGTTAATAACAAAAGGTCTGAACCTGTTGAGCGCTCCCGGAAACGACCTGGTGGCCAGTACCGCTTTGGCAGCTTCCGGCTGCCATCTGGTTCTGTTTACAACCGGAAGAGGAACGCCTTTCGGCACGTTTGTTCCGACAGTGAAGGTTTCGACTAACAGTAATTTGTATGTACGCAAGCCAAACTGGATCGATTTCAACGCCGGTTCCCTGTTGGAAGGCAAAGGCATGAAAGAACTTTGTGAAGAGTTTATCCGCTTTGTCATCGATGTCGCAAGCGGTTGTCCGACCAATAACGAAAAGAACGGTTACCGGGAGATCGCAATCTTCAAATCCGGGGTAACATTATAATTAATCGGGATAATCCGTTTATTGACAGAAGTGAATCAAACAGACCTCGTAGGGGCGGTTCGCGAACCGCCCTTCGTGTCAACAAATACGCTACCTGGGCAGTTCGCGAACTGCCCCTACGAAGCCTGTTCTATAAACAAGCGTGAAGGTCCTGGCTTGTCAAGATTGCCTGTAAAATGGTATTGCAGTACTTCATGGGGTTATAGTGCCGTAAAGGAATGAATAACCCGGCAGATAGAATGAACGATGCGGGATGTGTGCCCCCTCCGTACCTACCCGCTATTCATGTCACAGCCGTGAAACAAAAGAAATCCAACTGTAACATAGAAGGAAGACAATTGTGACATGAAAAGAATACGGCTGTGACATGCAATAGAAGACCGGATAAAATATTTATCTTATATCTTCTTCTCAATAACCGCCTGCACTACATTCAATACATAGTCGCCAAGCTTTTCTGCTTCGCCGATGATATCCATGTAGTAGACGCCATCCTGGTACTGGTATTTCTTGTTGTTGATGTCTTCCACGTTGTGGTTCTTCAACTGGTTGCGGTAGTTGTTGATTTCGTTCTCAATGTTGTAAGACGGGTTGACATCATCGCGGACGAGTTCTGTCTTTTTCAGGATCTCGATCATGCGGTACAAGGCCTTTTCCGTCAGTGCCAACATCTGGTCAACGTTATGGTTTTGCTCGTCCGTAAACGTCGATTTGAACTCGTTGCGGCGCTTGATACTTCGTGCCATATTGTTGCAGGAGTCGGCAATACTTTCTATCTCCGATACGGCACGAAGCATGATACGGATCTCTTCCTTACCTTCCGAACTCAGGCGGCCTTCAGCCACGCAGGTCAGATAGTTGGCAATCTCGATTTCCATCCGGTCGCTGATACTTTCGTATTTCTCGATGCGGCTGTAGGTCTTCAGGAATGCTTCTTCATTCTTTTCGTAGAACAATTCTTTTACCATGCCCAACATACGGCCCGTGCGTTCTGCAAAAAGAGTGATTTCCTTGTGTGCCTGCAGGATGGAAAGCTCGGCTGTAGACAACATACCGCCTGTAATATAACGTAAGCGGTATTCTTCTTCCTCCTCTTTTTTCCCTTTGATGAGAGCACGAACCGTCTTCTCGATCAGGTTGACGAACCAGATCATAATGAACGTATTGCTGATATTAAATGCCGTGTGGAATGCCGCCAACTTGAAGGAAACGGCAACTGCCGGATCGCTTATCCCCATGATATTTGTCACGAACCAGGAAACGGCATTTGTAAACGGATAGAATAAAACAAGCACCCAGCAAACACCGAATATGTTGAATACCAAGTGTGCCAAAGCCGCTCGCCGGGCCTGTATATTTCCGGTCAGCGCTGCTAAGTTGGCCGTGATGGTTGTTCCGATGTTTTCGCCCAGTACCAGCGCTACACCTAATTGATAGTCGATCCAGCCGTTGGCACACATGATAAGCGTGATTGCCATTGTGGCGGCGGAAGCTTGTACAATCATGGTCAGAATCGCACCGATGAAAAGGAACAGGATGATGGAGATGAATCCCATATCGGTATAGTTCTGCACGAAAGCAAGCATATCGGGGTTGGCGCCAAGATCAGGCGCATTGGCTTTCAACGACTGCAAACCCATAAAGAGAAATGCGAAACCGAAGATGAACTCACCGATCGACTTACGGGAACTTTTACCGGAAAAGAGTAGAGGAATACCAAATGCTAATAGAGGGAGGGAAAAGGCTGCGATGTCGACTTTAAATCCGAGGGCGGAAATCAGCCAAGCGGTTACGGTCGTACCGATATTGGCTCCCATAATGACCCCGATGGATTGGGTGAGGGTGAGCAACCCGGCGTTGACGAAACTGACCACCATGACTGTAGTGGCGGATGATGATTGGATCAGGGCCGTGATCAAAACGCCGGTTAAAACACCGGTTACCCTGTTAGTCGTCATGGCCGTCAGAATCTTGCGTAAACTGTCACCCGCAAATTTCTGCAGACCTTCGCTCATGATTTTCATACCGTACAGGAACAAGCCTAAAGAACCTATCAGGCGTAGAAAATCAAAAAATGAATAGTCCATTTAAAATACGTTTAAGTGGATGTATATCCGATTAATATTCCTAACTTTAGGGGGCAAATTTACAAATAATAACTGATATACCATGTCTGAAACGATTACAATTTATTGCAAAAATAACAATACCTATAAAGAGGTTCCCATTGGTTCTTCACTGTTAGACATCTATGCGCTTGTAGGCGCTCCGCTCCGGTTGCGGCCGATGAATGCGCAAGTAAACAATAAAACGGAAGGCTTGAGCTTCCGTTGCTGGCATCCGAAAGATGTAGAATATGTCGATTATTCCCAACTGTCGGGAATGCGTACGTATGTCCGTTCCCTGTGTCATATCTTTTCCAAAGCTGTAAACGATGTGCTGCCTTCGGCGACGTTGAACCTGGAACATCCGATTTCAAAAGGTTACTACTGCGTCATTCACAATGGAAAGAATATCGATGAAGAAACGATCGGCAAGATCAAAAAACGGATGTGTGAGATTATCGATGCTGACCTGCCTTTCCGTTTGAAGACGGTCCGTACGGCCGACGCGGCGGTCTTGTTTCGCGAAAGGGGCATGAACGACAAGGCGCGTCTGATCGAAAGCGCCGGTATGCCTTATACCTCTTATTATGATTTGGATGGTTACATCAATTATTTTTACGGTTGCCTGACGCCATCTACCGGCTATGTGCGGCTTTTTGATCTGGTCCCTTATTTCGACGGCGTGTTGTTGCGTGTCCCGCAAAGAGGCAATCCGTTGGAGCTGGAACCTGTCATCCGCCAAGATAAGATGTTTCAGGTCTATAAGGAACACCTGACTTTGCAGCGTACGGTCGGGCTGGATAATGTAGGCGACCTGAACCGGGCAATCGAGAAAGGCCTGTCTTCCGAGATTGTCATGGTATCCGAAGCCATGCAGGAGAAGCAGGTTGCCAAGATCGCGGAAGAGATTGCTTCGCGCTATAACGATGGTATCCGCATCGTCTTGATCTCCGGCCCTTCCTCTTCCGGAAAGACAACCTTCTGCAAGCGTTTGGAAGTACAGTTGATCACGAACCTGATTCATCCCGTCAGCCTCTCGTTAGACGATTATTTCCTGAATCGCGAAGATACGCCTAAGGATGAAACGGGCGAATATGATTTTGAATCCCTCTACGCACTCGACCTGCCTTATTTCAACAGCGAGTTGCAGAAATTGCTTTCGGGTGAGGAGATAGACGTGCCGAGTTTTGACTTTGAAACCGGTCGTCGCGTGTATAAAGGAAAGAAATTGAAGATGCACCAGAATTCGGTTCTGGTGATCGAGGGCATCCATGCTCTGAATCCGGAGTTGACCTCCATGATCGAAGATTGCTATAAGTACCGGGTTTATGTTTCGGTGTTGACCTCTATCTCGTTAGACAACCATAACTGGATTCCGACGACCGATAACCGCCTCTTGCGCCGTATTATCCGCGATTACCGTTTCCGTGGCTATTCCGCCCGTGATACGATTGCCCGCTGGCCCAGTGTGCGCCGGGGCGAAGATAAATGGATTTTCCCGTATCAGGAAAATGCGGATGCTATGTTCAACAGCGCCATGTTGTATGAACTGGCAGCCTTGCGGAAGTTTGCCGAACCGATTTTAGGCGAAGTGCGCGAATGCGATCCGGAAAATGCGGAGGCTTACCGCTTGCTCCGTTTCCTCCGCTATTTTAATTATATTCCCGATGTCGGCCTTCCGGGCACTTCTCTCTTGCGTGAGTTCTTAGGGGGAGGAAGTTTCCGTTACTGATATTTGTTTTTCGGCGGCGTCATTTATATTTATGACGTCATCGTGTATATTCCTGACACCGGCGGATTTCTTTTCGACGGCGTCGGGAACAGATTTCCTTTGCACCGAAATTTATTGTACTTTTGTGCGCTCTAAATGAATGGATAATGGAAAAAGATTACTTCTCGCATATATTGCCGAACGGTTTGCGTATTGTGCATCTTCCCTCTGCTTCCCCGGTGTCGTATTGCGGTTTTGCCGTGAATGCGGGAACGAGGGATGAGGAGGCGCATGAATTCGGATTGGCTCACTTTGTGGAGCACATGGTATTCAAAGGGACGGAAAAGCGGAAGTCCTGGCATATCCTGAACCGGATGGAGAATGTGGGAGGAGAGTTGAACGCCTATACGACAAAGGAAGAAACATTCGTTTATTCCATCTTTATGGAAGAACACTTCCGCCGGGCTTTCGAGCTGTTGGCCGATCTGGTGTTCCATTCCCAGTTCCCGGAACAGGAGATCGAGAAAGAGGTGGATGTCATCCTGGACGAGATCAACTCGTATGAGGACAGCCCTTCGGAACTTATCTTCGATGAATTCGAGAATTTATTGTTCGACGGCCATGCCTTAGGGCATAATATCTTAGGAGATGAACAATCGTTGCTGAGCTTCGACAGCGAGTCCGGCAAGTCGTTTATGAAACGTTTCTATGCGCCCGAAAACATGGTCTTTTTCTCGATGGGACGCATTCCGTTTAAAAAGATTGTGCAGATGGCGGAAAGCGCTTTGTCGGATGTCGCCTTCCCGATGGCGTCGCGTAACCGGGTTGCGCCTGCCGGGATTCTTCCTGTGACGCGACAGGTCCATAAAGATACGCATCAGGCGCATGTCCTGATAGGCGGTCGGGCATACAGCATGCACGACGAGAAGCGGTTGCCGCTTTTCCTGCTCAATAACCTGTTGGGCGGTCCGGGAATGAATAACCGGTTGAATGTCTCCCTCCGGGAAAAGCACGGGTTGGTGTATAATGTGGAATCAAATGTAACTTCCTATACCGATACAGGTCTTGCAAGTATCTATTTCGGTACTGACCCGAAGAATAAGGAGAAAGCTGTCCGGTTGGTCCATAAGGAGCTGGCAAAGCTGCGTGATGTGAAACTGTCGGTCACCCAGTTGGCTGCCGCCAAGAAGCAGGTGATCGGCCAGTTAGGTGTCTCGGGTGACAACCGAGAAGGCTTGTTTTTGGGCTTGGGAAAGAGTTTCCTCCATTATAACCGCTACGACACCTTACCAGAAGTCTTCGCCAAAGTAGAACGCCTGACAGCAGAAGAAATACTGGAAGTTGCCAACGAGGTCTTTGCTCCGGAACGGTTGTTTAGTTTGATTTATCAATAATTACCAGCATTCCGCCTTGTCCTTTAACTCCGGTATCCTGTTCTTGTCGAACGTTGGACTTTTGATTCCATTGTGTTTCTGTCCGATATAATCGTGGAGCAGCAGGAATGCCTGTTTACTTAACAGCGAGATGGCGATGAGGTTGCAAATCGTCATTAACGCCATTGTGATATCCGCCAGGCTCCAGGCAAGGTCGAGGCTTGCCAGTGCACCGAACATCACCATTCCGCCGACCAGCAGGCGGTAGATGTATAAGATGCTTTTCTTAGGGGTGATAAACCGTATGTTCGCCTCCCCGTAATAGTAGTTTCCGATGATGCTGCTGAATGCGAACAGGAAAATGGCTACCGCTACGAATATGCCTCCGGCTTTCCCTATCTCGAGCGTCAGGGCGTGTTGTGTCAGTTGCACCCCGTTTACCGAGCCATCCAGCGGAGCTCCGCTGAAAAGGATGATGAAAGCCGTACAGGTACAAATCAACAGGGTATCGGTGAAAACGCCCAATGTCTGGATAAGCCCCTGTTTCACCGGATGCGTCACGGATGCTGTTGCCGCCACATTGGGAGCCGAACCCATACCGGCCTCATTGCTGAACAGCCCTCGTTTGATTCCTTGCATCAGAGCTGCACCGACTGTACCACCCAATGCCTGTTCCCATCCGAATGCGCTGCCGACAATCAGTTTGATGACGCCCGGCAGTTCTGTGATATTGAAAAGGACAATGCCTAATGCCAATGCCACATATCCCAATGCCATTATCGGGACAATCACACTGCTCACCTTGGCAATACGCTGGATTCCTCCGAAGATAATGGCGAGCGTCAACACGGTCAGGATTCCCCCGACGATGGCCGGATTGAAATCGAATGAACCTTGCAGGGCTGCACAAATCGTATTGCTCTGTACCGAATTGAAGGCGAAACCGAAAGTAATGGAGATGAGGATGGCAAACAAGACTCCCATCCAGTTCAGCCCTAACCCGTAGCGCATATAATAGGCGGGCCCTCCGATAAAAGAGTCTTTCCCTTTCCGTTTATAAAGCTGTGCCAGTGTCGATTCGACAAAGGCGCTGGAAGAACCTAACAGGGCGATAATCCACATCCAGAACACCGCTCCCGGTCCGCCTACGGCAATGGCTGTGGCGACTCCGGCAAGATTGCCTGTCCCGACACGGCTGGCGAGTGACACGGCAAAAGCCTGGAAAGAGGAGATATGTTTCTCGCCCTCATGGGCTTTGTTGGCGGAGTCGCCGAGTACGCGAATCATCTCCCGGAACATACGGAATTGGACGAAACGGGTTTTGAAGGTGAACCAGAGGGCGCATCCCAATAACATAATAATCAGAATATACGACCATAAAATATCGTTCGCTCCGCTGATCCAGTTGTTTAGTATTTCCATTGAGGCAGTTTATTGTCTTGATAATTACGCGAATATTAGCGTACAAACCTAAAGAAAATATTTCGTATAGGCAAGAAGGATATCCGGATTAAGGATTAATAAGTATATGATAAATAAATAATTCCGTATCTTTGAGTGTTTATTAATAAGGTATTGAGTTATGAAAGCAATTGAACCGAGTCTGATCAAGGACAATTTTATAGAGATTATCGGAAAAGAGTGGATGCTGGTGAGTGCCGGCGACGAGGACAAGTTTAACATGATGACGGCGAGTTGGGGCGGCGCAGGCTTCCTGTGGAACAAACCGGTGGTGTTCGTCTTTATCCGTCCGGAACGCTATACCCGCGAATTTGTCGATGCCAAAGGCGCTTTTACGCTCTCTTTCCTGGGTGAAGAACATAAGGCAGCCCATAAGATATGCGGATCGAAATCGGGCCGTGATATCGATAAGGTCGCTGCAACCGGCCTGACTCCGTATTTCACCGAATCCGGCAATCCCTGTTTCAAGGAAGCGCGCCTGACGCTCGAATGTAAGACTCTTTATGTCACGAAGATGGATAAAGACCATTTTGTCGACCCTGCCCTGTACGAGAAATGGTATAACGCAATGGCCGGCAATCCGCATTATGTATATGTTGCGGAGGTCGTAAATGCCTGGGAGATATAATCTCCAGGCATTTTGTGTAAATAAGTGTCGAAACATACAATTAAATCAAAAACTTTATCTATTTTTGCCCGGAACACAACAAAAACACAATGTCTAATGCTATGTTAATTCGTTTATGGCTTGTAGCTTTGTTATCCTTTGTCATTTCTTCTTTATATGCATCGGATAACTCTCTTCCTGTATTTCATTTTGGGCATATATCGGCACAAGATGGCCTTCCGACGGATGAAGTGCGTCAAATTTATCAGGATAAGGACGGGTATATCTGGATCGCGACCAATAGCGGGCTGTGCCAATATGATGGTTATCAGATTAAGACATACAAGTCGAATCTGCATACACCCGGACTGTTGAGTAATAATACGATCTGCTGTGTGGCGGAGGACAATCATCATAATTTGTGGATCGCCGCTTACGACGGAGTGAATGTGCTCAATAAAACGACCGGACATATCCGGAAAATTGACAGTAAAGAGTTGCGGCGCAGTATAGTCGACCGTTTACTGGTAACTGCAACAGACCGTATTTTTATTGGTACGGAAGCGGGAGTGTTTGAATATTTCTCCGAAAAAGATTCTTGTGTAGCTTTCAAACCGGACGTGCTGAAAGGTTCTGTCAAGGCAATGATCGAGGATTCCAATCATAACCTATGGATAGGAACTTGGTCTGATGGGTTTTACCGGTATGACCCGGAGGTTGACAAGGTGTTTGCTTATCCGGTATTGAATGGCCGGAACTCGGCATATGATATTTTCGAAGACAGCAAACAACGGATTTGGATCGGCTCATGGGGGTATGGCCTGTTTCTACTCGAGAATCCTTACGAACCGGAACGTTTGTCCTGGAAACAGTATAAGCATGATGCGAATAATCCGAATAGCCTTTGTGACGATATAATATATAATATCGATGAGGACCTGAATACAGGTACGCTTTGGATAGGAACCCGGAACGGGCTTAGCATACTCTACAATGAAGCAGCTTCATTGTTTCAGAGTTATCGACCGGATAACTCTGAAACTTCTGTTTACCATAATGAGATCAGTTCTGTCTTCCGCGATCGGGAGGGAATGATGTGGCTTGGACTGCTGGGAGGTGGCGTGAACACCGTTATTACACGCAAGCCGGAGTTTAGTCTGGACCGGATGGATGCGGTAAAAAACCCGTTGCTTACGAACTCTTCCGTCCGCAGTATCCTGGTTGACCGGGATGGTTTGATCTGGCTTGGGTTGGGTAGCTGGGGATTCTTTGTCTATAACCGTATTGCCGGAACATACACGCATAATCTGGATATGCCGGAGTTTAAGGGATTGGGGCGTCTTCCTATTGTCAATACGATTATTCAATCTCCTACCAGCGATAAGATCTGGTTGGGAACGTATGACTGGGGAATTGTTTCGTATGATAAAACAGCTCCTGCCGGGCAGCAAGTCCGGTTGTTCAATTACGATACTGATTACTGGTTGACAAACCAGTGTGTTTTTTCTATTTTTGAAGATAAGGACAAGAATACCTGGTTTGGTACCCGTAATGGGATATGTGTCCTTACGGCGGGGGATAAGGGTGTCCGCTTCGATTCTTTCAAACTGAACGGGGCATCTGTCAATGCCTATGCCTATTTGTCCATCGTGCAGGATTCGCAGGGACGTATTTGGACGGGTACGAACAATGGGGGCATTATCAGAATCAGCGGTAGTCCGTCACAACCTGAGGAGATGGTGTTTGAACGTTACTCGTTCGAGGATGAGAAATTGAACAGCATCTCCGTACTTTGTCTTTTTATCGACAGCCATGGACGTCTCTGGGCCGGAACGGAAGGAGGAGGTCTGAACTTGTATGATCCTGTTCAGGACCGGTTTATTCCGGTACACAAACAAAGAAATCTGCCAGGCGATGCTATCTTCAGTATCCAGGAAGATCAGCAGGGTAACCTTTGGATGGGGACAAATGTCGGCTTGATGAAAGTCCATATCCCGGACGATCTTTCGAACGTAACCTACCGGCTTTATACTACTTCCGACGGTTTGCAGGATAACATCTTTTATCGTAACACAGCATTTACCGATATAAACGGTGAAATGTTCTTTGGTGGTTATAAGGGGTATAACAGCTTTTTCCCCGACCGGATGATGGAAGATGAGTCGTTCCCGCCGATCAGTATAACGGATATTAAGATTTATAACCAGTCCTGGTCTTTGCTTGATGAAAAGGTACAAAAGAAGATATCGGAACAGGCTCCGGATTTCACGGAACGAATCCGGCTGGATTATCGCAGGAATAATTTCAGTATCGAGTTTGCCGCTTTGAGTTTCTCTAATCCGCAGCAGATCAAATATGCCTATATGCTGCAAGGATTTGATACGGATTGGCAATATGCGGATGCTTCGCGCCACTTTGCCTATTATAATAACCTGAAGCCCGGTACTTATACTTTCTCTCTGAAATCTACCAATTCGAACGGAACCTGGAATAAGGACACCCGGCATCTTGAAGTCGTGATCCTGCCGCCACCCTGGAAGTCAGGTTGGGCGTATGCCGGCTATGCTTTGCTGTTGTGTCTTTTGGCTTATATCGCCTACCGGATTGTGCACTACAGGGTGGAAATGCGGAACGCATTGCATCTCAGGGAGCTTGAACAGGCAAAGGCGGAGGAAGTCAATCACTCCAAATTGCAATTCTTTACGAATATAACGCATGAACTGTTGACTCCGCTTACTATCATATCGGCTGCCGTGGATGAGCTGAAGATGATTACACCGCAAAACGGGGAGTATTACCAGATTATGACGAGCAATATCAACCGGTTGATCCGCCTGCTTCAGCAGATTCTGGAATTCCGTAAGGCAGAGACCGGTAACCTGAAATTAAGAGTCTCACAAGGTGACTTGGCGTCGTTCATACGCAACAGTGTGGATAGTTTCCGTCCGTTGATTAAGAAGAAAAGAATGCTTTTTTCGCTGGTTTGTGATCCGCAGGAGTTACCAGCCTGGTTCGATCCGGATAAGGTGGACAAGATTTTGTATAACCTGTTGTCCAATGCGGCCAAGTATAATGAACCGGGCGGCACGGTACGGGTCGAACTGTCTGTTATTGGCTCCGGAAATGCGAACTTAATTGTCAGAGATAATGGAAAGGGGCTTTCTCCGGAAGCTATAAAGAATCTGTTTAAACGGTTTTATGAGGGTGACTATCGCAAATTCAATACAATTGGGACAGGCATCGGCCTTTCATTGACAAAAGATTTGGTGGAATTACATAAAGGAAGCATCTCGGTATCCAGTAAACAGGATGAGGGAACCGCTTTCTCCGTAGTAATTCCAATCCTCCGTGAATTTTACACTCCTGAAGAAGTCGATGAAAGTTTGCATATTCCGGTTCTTCCGTCTGATAATAAAGAAGAGTGGAAGGAGCCTGAAAAAGAATCGGTGAAACCGTCAGATAAAGAGAATCTCCGTTCACTGTTGTTGATTGAAGACAATGAAGATTTGTTGCGCCTGATGACTCGTTTGTTGAGTCCTACTTATAAGGTTTATACCGCAGTAACGGGAAAAGAGGGAATGGAGGTTATCGACCGGGAAGAGATCGATTTGGTTGTCTCCGATATTATGATGCCTGAAATGGACGGTATCGAATTTTGTAAACAGCTAAAAGGACATTTGGAAACCAGCCACATCCCTGTCGTTCTGTTGACAGCCAAAAACCGGGAAGAGGATCGTGCAGACGCTTATGATGCCGGAGCTGACGGGTTTATTATGAAACCGTTTAATTTAAGCGTGCTTCATGCCCGTATCAATAATTTGTTGAAACAAAAGGAACGTATGTCGGGTGATTTTAAGAAACAGTTAGTCTTTGAAGCCAATGAACTGAACTACACGAGCCTCGACGAAAACTTTCTGCAGCAGGCAATCGACTGTGTCAACCGCCATCTTTCCGACCCTGATTTCGATCAGCAAGCGTTTCTCGATGAAATGGGAACGAGCAAGTCTACTCTTTATCGTAAGTTGAAATCATTAACAGGATTGAACTCCTCTGCCTTTATCCGTAATATCCGTTTGAAGGCTGCTTGCCGGATTATGGAAGAAAAGAAACATATCCGTGTTTCGGAGTTGGCGTATGCTGTCGGTTTTAACGACCCCAAGTATTTTAGTGTTTGTTTCAAAAAAGAGTTCGGTATGCAGCCCAGCGAGTATTTGGATAAGTTTGTGCCGGGGCATTCGGAATGAAACGTATTGTTGTGTGACCATCCTTGAAATTCAGGCTGCGCTTTGCAGCCTGTCCTTGTCTTGTGGTTTAATTATAATTCAAAAAGGTTTGATTCTGGTGTATGAGTGTAGAACTTACCTTTTTGAATCATCTTTCCCATATATAGTAAGAAAAGAGCCTTTCCTTTGCTGGCAGAAAATTTGAACCACAAGTACTAATTTTAATTTTTAATGCATGAAAGCACAAAGCTTAGCCTTGGCCGTTGCACTCTTGAGTGTTGGCCCCGTACTGTACGGTAACGCAGCTGAAGCAGATGTATCGCGGCACGAAAGTGCAGCCGTTCTGCAACAAGTGAAAAAAATCACAGGTGTGATCAAAGATGCAACAGGCGAACCGGTTATCGGTGCAAATGTTATTGTCAAAGGTACCACGAACGGAACCATGTCCGATATCGATGGTAAATTCTCTTTGGAAGTTCCCGCCGGAGCTGTCCTCTCTATCTCCTATATCGGGTATGTGGCACAGGAAATCCCTGTTAAAAATCAGACAGACCTGAACATCCTTTTAAAGGAAGACAGTGAGATGCTTGACGAGGTAGTCGTGGTCGGTTATGGTGTTCAGAAGAAATCGGACGTGACGGGTTCGGTAACGTCGGTATCAAAGGAACGCCTTGAAAAGCTTCCGGTAACAAACGTATTACAGGCTGTACAGGGTGCGGCTG
The DNA here is from genome assembly GCF_003477465.1 of Parabacteroides sp. AF48-14. Classification (NCBI taxonomy): domain Bacteria; kingdom Pseudomonadati; phylum Bacteroidota; class Bacteroidia; order Bacteroidales; family Tannerellaceae; genus Parabacteroides; species Parabacteroides sp. AF48-14. Next base: position 9,546 of record NZ_QUDI01000042.1, on the reverse strand, counting down.
CAGGTGTGACGATCACACAAGCGTCGTCTATTCCTGGTGATGCTCCGACAGCATTGGTACGCGGACAAAACTCAATTAATGCCAATTCCGGTCCGTATATCGTAGTCGATGGAGTGCCTATCAACAAAACCGGTGGATCGTTGAATGATATAGCTCCTTCGGATATCGAGTCGATGGAAATCCTGAAGGATGCTTCGGCAACTGCCATTTATGGTACAAATGGGGCGAATGGTGTTATCTTGATTACGACCAAGCATGGTAGGTCTGGGAAACCCACTATCAAGTATAGCGGCTATGTAGGTTTTGAAGATTTCTCCAATAAACTGCAATTCTGTAACGGTGATCAAATTATTCAGCGTTATAAAGACTATGTTGCTATTAATCCGGGTGAGACGATGTATAATGAGAATGTGAAGTATCAAGCCGAAGTAGACAACTACAATGCCGGTATTGAAACAGACTGGATTTATGATGAAGCATCGCGTACCGGTATTATTACGGACCATAATGTCAGCGTTAGCGGTGGTGCCGAAAAAGTACAATATTATGTTTCTGCCGACTACCTGAGTCAAAAAGGTGTTTTGGTCGGTTACGACTATAAACGTTATTCCTTACGTACAAACCTTGATGTAGATGTTACTGATTATCTGAAAGTCGGATCAAATACATACATTGCCTCACACAATCGTGACGGAGGACGTGTTAATTTCCTTTTGGCCGAAGCTTCTTCACCTTGGGCTAAAGAATATGATGAGAACGGGAATTATGAGATTTATCATATGTATAGTGAAACTATGTTTGTTAACCCGATGATTTATACCACCCGTGATGCTGAACGCCGCCAATGGAATGCAAGTATCAACGGATATGCAGAACTGGATTTCGGTAAAATATTCAATCCGCTTACCGGGTTGAAGTATAAATTCAACGGTGGTTTCTCATATGCGCCTAAACGTGAAAGCACTTATAGCGGGGCAACAGCCAATGACCTGAATGGTACCGGTAAGATTTTTAATGCCGAAACGCAGACTTATACAATCGAGAATATCCTTTCTTATACCCGTGATTTCGGTAAACATCATATCGATCTGACCGGACTTTATGCCGCTTCACGTAAGAAATATTCCGAGTCTTCTGCACAAGGGCAGAAATTCATTAATGATGATTTGTCATTCGGAAACCTCGGTAGTGCAGAAACGGCTACTGTCACTTCTTATGCAGACCTCTATACTACCGTTTCCCAAATGGGACGTGTTAATTATTCTTACGACAGTCGTTATCTGTTTACCTTTACAGTGCGTCGCGACGGTTCTTCCGTGTTTGGAGAAAACAATAAATACGGAGTGTTCCCGTCTGTAGCTTTGGGCTGGAATGTTGCACGTGAATCATTTATGCAAAAAACAAATGACTGGTTGAGCAATTTGAAACTTCGTCTCTCTTATGGTATGGCAGGTAATGAGGCTATCGGCGTTTATCAGACGCTTGTAAAACTCGATAATCACAAGTTTGCAATGGGAGGCAATTCGGTTGTAGGCTTGTATCCTAATTCACGTATGGGTAATAATGACCTTTCCTGGGAAACGACCAAGACGTTTAATACAGGTCTTGATTTTGGTTTCTGGAATAATCGTCTGTCTGGTAACATTGATGTTTATTTCTCCAAAACTTCCGACTTGCTTCTGCAACGTAACTTACCGAGAATTTCGGGTTACAGCAATGTATATGCCAATATGGGTGAGACACAGAACAAGGGGGTTGAACTTACTTTGAACTCTAAAAATATCGTGACACGCGATTTTACTTGGGGAACCAGCTTGGTATTCTCTTGGAACAAGAATAAAATCACTGATTTGTATGGTGACGGGAAAGACGATTTGGGTAACAGATGGTTTATCGGACAGCCTATTGGTGTCATTTACGACTATGACCAGGTGGGTATTTGGCAGGAAGATGAAATAGCACGTGGCGATCATGAAAAGTGGGATTCGACAGCTGAAGCCGGTGATGTGAAATTGGCAGACCGTAATGGCGATGAAAAAATTGATGATGACGACCGTCATGTAAAGGGACAAACCACTCCGAAATGGATCGGCGGATTAACCAATACATTTACTTATAAGGGACTGTCGTTAAGCGTATTTATCCAAACTGTCCAAGGTTTGATGAAGTACAATAACCTGATCGGTATAGCCGGTGATGAAATGGGACGTCGTAATTCCACTACCGAGATCGGCTACTGGACTCCGGAAAATAAGAGCAATGAATGGCGTTCGTTGCGTAAGCAATCAAACAAACATGGTTATGGCTTTGCCCAGGATGCAAGCTTTACCCGTATCAAAGACATAACTTTGAGCTATACATTCCCGGCCGAACTGATGCAAAAAGCGCATCTCGGAGGCTTGACAATCTATGCCAGCGGACGTAATTTGTTTACGTTCACCGATTGGATCGGTTGGGACCCTGAAACCCGTCAGGATTCACGTGGTAGCGGAGATTGGGAGGATAACTATCCGATGACTAAAAGTTATGTATTCGGTATTAACTTAACATTTTAAAATTGAAGAACGATGAAAATTAAAGATATATTATTCGCTTCTTTCACTGCATCTGTATTAATGATTGGCAACACGTCGTGCAGTGACAGCTTTCTGGGTGAAAAAATGTATTCATCTTATGGAACTGATGTAGCAGATGTGAATGCTAAGATCTTGGGAATACATTATAAAGTAGGTTGTATTCTCGGATACTCGAGTAACCAGGGATATCCCGGAATATGGCAGGTCGGAACCGATGTCGGTGCACCCGGTGATACGCAGGGAGTTGAGAACCCGTTTTACCGCTATGCGGAATTGAATAGTGAAAATGCCGGTGTCAGCTATTTATGGACGATGCTTTATGATATAATCAACTGCTCCAATCAGATCATTACAGCCGAAGAAGAAAACGGCGATAAGGCTTTGGTGGCAGAAGCTAAGTTTTTCCGTGCCTGGGCTTATAACCAGCTTGTAACTGGTTGGGGGGATGTACCTTTGGTAATTGAGTCGGCTACGACTCCGCGTACGGATTATGTCCGTGAAGCTGTTACCGAAATCGATAAGGTGATTGAAGAAGATCTTGTCTATGCAGTAGAGAATTTGCCGGAGGTTACAGCTTTGGCTAAGGAAAGCCGTATCAGCAAAGATGCAGCCCGCCAACTGGCAGGTGAAACTTATCTGCGGATCGGGATGCGTGATAATTCTTATTTTAAAAAGGCTGAAGATGTTTTGACGCCTATCATCGAGGGAGGCCAATACAAACTTATTTCCGGACGTTATGGCAAATATACCGGTGACCCCGGTGATTATTATCATGATATGTTCCGTTGGGGTAACCAGCGCCGCAGTGAAGGCAATACGGAAGGCATTTGGACATTCGAGATGGAATATAATGCATCTGTAAGTGGTGGAACTATCGATAATCCGCAACAACGCCGTAATTGGGTTCCTGCTTTTCATAAGTTGGATGGTATGGTGAATGCCGATTCTATCGGTGGACGTGGTAACGGGCGTTTGCGTTTGAGTAATTATGTGAAATATGGTTTGTTTGAAGAAGAGGGAGATATCCGTAATTCTAATTTCAATATCCGTCGTGTGATGTGGTATAACAAACCTGATTTCTCTATGGAAATCGGTCTGGATGCTGACGGATGGCAAGTAGAAAAGGATAAAGGTGTAAGAAATATCACCATAAAGACCGGCGATCAAGTAATCCCACATAAAGGCGATACCTTAAATGTGTTTTATCCCCACACGACCAAATGGGGCGGATATGATGTAACGGATGATTTCGGTTATGCTCTTGTTAAAGACTTCCCGATGATGCGTTTTGCAGAGACTTATCTGCTTCGTGCCGAAGCTCGTTTCCGTCAAGGCAATACTCAGGGAGCAGCCGATGATATCAATGTGTTACGCGATCGTGCTTTCCAGGAATACCGTCAGAATAATCCGTCGGCAGGTAAAGTGACAGCCGATATGATTGACATCAATTTTATTCTGGATGAGCGTATCCGTGAACTTGTAGGGGAAGAGAACCGTCGGTTTACATTAATGCGTACCGGTGAACTTGATAATCGTGTGAGCATGATGCTGAACGGCTGGAACGAATTGGACAATAGTAAGAAATTATCCGGATTTGATGCAAATAAACATACTTTGCTTCCTATTCCTTTGACGGAAATCCAATTGAATAAGGATGCTGTCCTCGAGCAGAACCCTGGTTATTAATCGGACTTCATTGTTATGCAACGACGTAACTTCATAAAAATAATAGCAGCTACAGGCGCCACAGGAGTGGTGGCCTGTAGCCCTTTTTCTTTAACGATGGCGGGAGAGCCGGAGAAGAAGAGGAAAAAGGTGCCGGAAGCGGAGATGAGCGACCGCTTGTATTGGACAAGCCTGCTGTATAAGATTGCCTCGCCTGTACTGTCGAATATGGCAAAAGGAGAGCTGAGGAAGAAGATGACAGTCGAGGTAAGTCCCAACTGGGATGGGCGCGATAAAGGCGTTACCTATATGGAATGTTTCGGACGCCTGATGTCCGGACTGGCGCCTTGGTTGAGCTTGCCGGACGACGATACACAGGAAGGGAAACAGCGGAAACAACTGCGCGAATGGGCATTGGCGAGCTATGCACATTCGGTCGATCCGGATAGTCCGGATTACCTGCTCTGGCGGAACGAAGGCCAACCGCTGGTCGATTCCGCATACTTTTCAAACGCTCTGATACGGGCGCCGAAACAGTTGTGGGAACCGCTTGATGCAACGACGAAGCAACGCATTATAGCTGAACTGAAACAACTGCGCCGGGTAAAGCCTCCGTACACGAACTGGTTGCTCTTTGCTGCCATGAACGAAACATTCCTGATGATGGTCGGTGAAGACTATGACCCGATGCGTCTGGATTTGACGATCAAGAAGATAAACGAATGGTACGTGGGAGACGGCTGGTATGCCGACGGTGAACGTTTCCATTTCGATTATTATAACTCATTTGTGATCCACCCCATGTTGGTGGAGGTATTAGAGGTTTTGGTAAATAGAGAGGTTGTGAAGGAGGATACGTACAGATTAGCACTTCAGCGTATCCGGCGTTATGCCGAACATCTCGAACGGCTGGTGTCGCCGGAAGGGACATTCCCGCCGTTCGGACGTTCGCTAACGTACCGTACCGGAGCTTTTCAGGCGCTTTCTCTGATGGCGCTCCGCAAGCAGCTACCGGAAAAGTTGCCGGAAGGACAGGTCAGAGCTGCACTAACGGCTGTGCATAAGAGTATCTTCAGCAATCCGACCAATTTCACGGACGACGGTTTCCTGACGATCGGCTTTGCCGGACATCAGCCGGAATTAGGGGATTGGTACAGCAACAATGGCAGCATGTATATCACCTCCGAGAGCTTCCTTCCGTTGGGACTTCCCGCCGATGACTCGTTCTGGACGGTGGAACCGCAGGATTGGACTGCCAGGAAAGCATTTGCCAACGTCCGGTTTAATAAAGATTACCCGGTGGAGTATTAATTCTAAATTGTGACTCATATGAATAAGTATATATGGCTGCTGGTCCTGTTTGTGTTTCCTGCCAGCGGTTTCAGCCAAAAGGAGTGGACGAAAAAGCAGGTAGTGGATATCATCTACCGGGTCAATGACCATTGGCAAGCGCAGAATCCTGTTCCCGAAAGGGCTTTCTGGGATAATGCCGCTTACCATACGGGGAATATGGAAGCCTATTTCCTGACGGGGAAAGAATCTTATCTCCGCTATTCCGAAGCCTGGGCGGAACATAACGAATGGAAAGGGGCCAAGTCGGATGATAAGGCAAACTGGAAATACAGCTATGGTGAAACCGACGAATATGTCCTTTTCGGGGACTGGCAGATCTGTTTTCAGACTTATGCGGATTTATACCTGCTGCAGCCCGACCCGAAGAAGATCGCCCGTGCCCGTGAGGTGATGAAATACCAGATGAGCACGACCCGCAACGATTATTGGTGGTGGGCCGACGGATTATATATGGTAATGCCGGTGATGACCAAACTGTATAAGATCACTCGCGACCCGCTTTATCTGGAAAAGCTGCATGAGTATTTTAATTATGCCAACAGTATTATGTACGACAAAGATGCCTGTCTGTATTACCGTGATGCCAAATATGTTTACCCGAAGCATACGAGTGTAAACGGCAAGAAAGATTTCTGGGCACGTGGCGACGGATGGGTGTTGGCCGGTCTTGCGAAGATATTGAAAGAACTTCCGCAAGCGGATACACACCGGGTCGAGTATCTTTGCCGTTTCCGGAAAATGGCAAAGGCTGTTGTGGACTGCCAGCAGCCGGAAGGCTATTGGACGCGCAGCATGCTCGACCCTGCTCATGCTCCCGGACCGGAAACCAGCGGGACGGCATTCTTCACGTATGCTCTTCTTTGGGGAGTCAATAATGGCTATCTCGATCAGGAAGTTTATCTGCCCGCAGCCTTGAAAGGTTGGGACTATCTGACCACTGTCGCGCTCCAGGCAGACGGAAAGGTCGGATATGTGCAGCCGATAGGCGAGAAAGCCATCCCCGGACAAGTTGTGAATGCCGGTTCTACCTCCAATTTCGGAGTAGGCGCTTTCCTGCTTGCTGCCTGCGAGATGTGCCGTTTCCTCGATTAGTCGATCCCCAACTCCCGCAGCATCTGCTCGGTGTGCGTCAGGAAATATTTTGTCAGCTGATAGTGTTCCGTCTCCTCGAAAGGAGTGAGGCGGGCACCGTCTTCATCTATGTTATAGATGTCGGCTCCGGGATAGGCCATCAGGATAGGCGAATGGGTGGAAATGATCAACTGGCATCCCTGGTCGACCAACTCTTTTATCCGCACCAGAAGCGATAGCAGGCGCTGCGGGGAAAGGGCCGATTCCGGTTCATCCAGGATATAGAGCATGTTCCGTTCCCCGTAGTTGAGGAATGTGTTGAGGAAGCTCTCGCCATGCGATTGTTCGAGCAGGCGGCGCCCTCCGTAGCGTCCCAGCGAATAGTCGCGTCCGTATTTGAGGATGTCGCGCATCGAGCGGGCATCGATCTCACGGGCATGGTCGAAGAACGATTCGGCGCGGAAAAAGAAATGGTCGTCCGGCTTGCGCACTTCCACCAGGCGGATCTGGTCCGGCAGGACATTGGCGAGTACCTTGTGGCTCTCGTCGCCGTCGTTCAACATCCCCTGCGCTTCTTCATCCCGCATCTCATATTTATACATGACCGCTTCTAACAGTGTCGATTTGCCGATCCCGTTTTCCCCCACCAGGAAAGTAACCGGTTTTGTAAACACCAACTTGTCCATATAGCGCACGGCAGCCGCCCTGTACGGATATTTCAGATCTTCCACCGGTCCCGATACTTCTTCCGGATTGATTAGTTTGATTTGCTTTAGATAAACCACTTGGTAATTGAAAATTGATAATTGAAAATTGAAAATTAGGGAAAGCCGGGCTTTCCGGGGACTAAGATACGGAAGTAAATCCGATTTACAACTTTCAATTTACAACTTTCAACGGAATTGTATTCTTCCTGTCACACCCATGCAACAGGCGTGCCGTTACTTTGCCGGCAAATAAGAGAGGATACACTTATAGACACATGATTATATAACACTGCTTCGTTTTTTTAATAACTGATTTACGTGTTTGGGCTTTATGTCTCAGTGATGAGGGGTAAAGCTTTTTTTGGAGACATATAAGATAGTTTTCCGCACCCGACTCCTCGGATGGATATTACAATAACCCCCTGTTTTTGCCGTTTTTCTATTTCGTCCGAAATCTTGATCGATTTTGGATTGACTTTTTTCACGGTTTAAGCTCCCCTTTATGACAATAGGAAAAACGAGGTGCGCAGTCCGTTCTGAAAAGCATTCTTTTTGATTGCCGGAAGGCATAAACGCCGTCAAAGTGATAAAGCTTAACTCCCGGAGAATCGAATATTTGAAAATAAAACGGACGGCGTCCCAAATATCCCAAGGAAATTCAGGTACTTTTTTGCCCTTTAGACGGTCCTCTTTCCAATTACGACCGTCCAAATCGCCATTACGACCGTGCTAATCTTCGCGAGGTGCCGAGTGCACTACACATTAGCACGGTCATAATGGCAAAGAGGACGGTCGTAATTGCTGGAAACGCTCAAAAAAGAGGAAAAAGTTCCTTTTTGAGGTCGAAAAAGTGGATTAACATTTGTTTTGTTTCGGATGTCTCTTGAGCTCGGAAAATGCGTTTTTTACAATAACCCCTCTGCCGCAGGCTCTCTTTTGCCGTTGATTTCAATCAACAGGTTGCTAAGTCCCCGGCTTTGCCGGATTCCTCTGTGGGTTTGAACCCCTTTCAAATATCTACAAACAACCTCTATTAAAGGGTCTGAAGTCCACAGAGGAAGAGGCTTCGCCTCTAAGCTCTAAAACCGTTCGTTGAAACGAAACGGCAAAAGAGAGCCTGCGGCAGAGGGGTTATTGTAAAAAACGGATTTTTTGAGCTCGAAAGGTTTCCTAATTCAAACAAATGTCACCCCACTTTTCAGCTGTCAAAAAGGAGCTTTTTCCTATGATCCGGCACCTCACTTTCGCGAAGAGGGACTTTATCGCTCTGATCCGGAACATTGTTGCTCTGAAGTCAGACTTCATATAGCACGAAGTCAACCCTCAGGACGATGAAGCGTTACTTCAAGGCTATTTTCTGCGCACCTCACGGCAACAAGCCCCTAAAATTTCCTTGGGATATTTGGAACGCCGTCCGCCTTCGTTCGCAAATATTCGATTCTTCAGGAGTTAAGCTTTATCACTTTGCCGCTGTTTCCGGTTTCCGGCAATCAAATTGCACACTTTTCGGAATGGGCTGCGCACTTCATTTCAATTGCTGTCAGCCGGAGAGGCCAAAACCGTGAAAAAAAGTCAATCAAAAATCGATCAAGATTTCGGACGAAATAGAAAAATAGCCGAAACAGGGGGTTATTGTCAATTTGCAGAGGATCCAAACCTGAAAATATTTGAACGATGCAACTTTTTTTCCAGCTTAATGAAAATTTTACCACTCAGGAAGCCCTCGAAAAGGGGATAAATCTCGGAATGGAAAAAAGAACCATAGAATCGCCCTTTACATGTAGATGTAACAAGATACTGATTACGCGTTTTTGTGAAAGGGTGATGTCGGCTTAGTGCGCTGAAAAACAGAGAGGTATATAGGCGTATAGACGTATCGGGCAGGACATATGAAATCTGCGGGAACTCTCTTCAAAAAGTATGTTTTGTAAAAATACATTTAGAAAACCCTCGGCTGCTTTTCATTTAAAAACGTAAGTGTTTTATTGTAAATACTACTATCTTTTGAATATCAACTGCTATTTGCAGAGCAAAAATCTACCTGAAAAATGACTAAAAAAAACGATCGTTTATTTTAGTCATCAAAAGTCTACTAAAAAAAACGATCGTTTATTTTAGTCATCAAAAGTCTAACATTTTTTTTCAATCTTCCAAATTTTTTTCAAAATTAAAAA
>NZ_QUDI01000041.1:0-47000 GCF_003477465.1 Parabacteroides sp. AF48-14 | reverse complement strand
GTTGGTAGCAAATCGCAAGACCAAGCGTCCCACCCTAATTCTGAGAAAGCATCTCTAACAACTCCGCTATATTCACATGCTACTAATATTCTCATTTGATTCAGTATTTATTAATTGTTAGTTCTTGAATTTTATGATAGATCGGTCAACAATTGCTTCCTCTCCATCTTCGTAATGTTCTCCACCGGAAAACTCTTCATAAGCTTTTTCCTCTATCTTCCAGCGGGGATCATATAGTTCATTGAAGTCCGAATCAGATTTGATTTCACCAAGTCTCTTAAACTCATCGTTTAGTTCTTTATCTTTGATATCGACAATTACGGAGACCTCTCTTTGTAAGGTATATGTGACTTTGTACTTCATTACTTTTTAAATTTGAAGTTTTCTCTCTATATAATTTATGAAATAAAATATCTGATCTTCCCCGCCATATAGAATCCATCGTATTACACCGATAATTATAGATAAGAATGAAAGCGGTACAACTAAAATTGTAAATACAAGCCTTTTTAGCATACTCGATTTTATTTATAATCTTTTTATTAATCTATAAGTCTGAACAGGGTGCTTTAACAATCCCCTGAGTAATGCACCCAATTCCTTTTTTAATATTACAATTTCTTGCATAGTGTACCATTTGTTCCAAAACTTTCGGTATTTTTTCCAAATAGCCGCGCGTTCTTCATTATCCGTCAAAATATGCCGATGAATAATTATACCCCCATGGACGAAAAAGATTTCAACTTCGTGATAATCTCCGTCATCATATTGTTGCCTAATTTGTATGTGTGCTTTAGCCATATTTAGAACTTATCCGTTATTTGTTTACCATTTTCTTTAGCTCATTGAAAGAAGGAACCCAGTTCAATGGAATAATTTCACAGCATCTAAGTTTGTTGATGCTATTCTCATATTCCAACTCCGCTTTTTGCTCAATTTCCCAAGCTACATTCTTGTTGTAATCCGGGTTATTCTTTGTTGGCCCTTCCTTGGTTTCTTTTGCGAGCTGGAGAATGCCTATAACATTTTGCAAGCCCTTGATTGCATTTACCGATACCATAAGGTTGTATTTGTAATCTGATATTTCCATGACTTTTTAAACTAAAGTTGATTCCGCTTAATAAAATTCGCTATTTCTTTTGATTTTAGAGGTTTCCTTTTACTTCCTGTATCAACTTCACAACAACGTATAAGACGTAATTTTGGAGCGAGGATAGTAAAGGAAAATGACCGTTCAGAGTTCTGTATAACTTCCGGTGTTTCTGTTCCGATCGAAAAGGTACTATCAGATAATGTTCCTACCGGAAAAAGTGTTTTACCATCACCCATAAACAGGTTTTTAATACCTATGCATAACAATTTGTCGTTCATAATCCTATTTTTCTTTTTTAGGTATAAATTGAATAGGGCCGTCAGTTACAAACGTTGCATTTTCGGCTTTACCGTAATACATAGCACCTTTATACGATCGGATAAAAGCGAGTAATTGTTCGTTTACCATAATCGTGTTAGATGTGATCGGCGAAAGCAAATGAATTTTATCCATCTGCCGGCATCGGCTAAGGGCAACATACACCTGCCCGGAAGTAAATGCCCGTCCAGCGTCGATAATGGCACCCTCAAATGTTAGCCCCTGGCTCTTATGGATCGTTATCGCCCAGGCAAGGCGCAAGGGTAATTGCATACAACTTCCTGTTTCATCGCTTCGCATCATACCTGCATCTTTATCATAGCGATATTTATTATTAGTCCATTTATGCTGAGAGACCTCAACTTCCAGCCCCTCATCAGTCTTAATAATAGCTTTATCCGGATAAACTTTTAGAACATCTCCGCGGGTACCGTTACAGTACCGTTTAGCGGTATTATCATTAACGAGGAACATAACTCGGGCACCGGGTTTCAGGGATAGGCGGTTATCGCAGGGGATAGCACTCAACGGGAAATCACCATCGATCCGGCTCTTATAAATCACGCCGTCACCATCTAAAGCGAACAAACGGTTAGCATTGATCGCCTCAGCATCGGCTTTATGCGTGCAGAGCTGTATTTCTTTTCCTGTCGGATCTTCATAATCCGGATCATAAAGGGAAAAGAGTTTATCCATATCGGCCTCCGTTGTTTTATACTCTCGAATACGATTTAGCAGTTTGGTAAACACCGGATCTTTTTGGCGAAAAACCTTATTAAGTTCAACTACCCGGAAACCGGTCAACCCGAACACTTTTGCATCAAAGAAATAGGGAGAGTCATACAAATCCTTGATAGCGTCCCAATCTTCACCTTTTGCAACGGGCGGAAGTTGGAGGAGGTCACCAAACATCACAATCTGGACACCCCCAAAGGGTTTATTTCTCCCCCGGTAATGGCATAATACGTCATTTACGGCGTCCAGCATATCACAGCGGACCATGCTTACCTCATCGATAATGAGCAAATCCAGATGCCAGAGAACTGATATCTTATCCGGTCCTAATTTATATTTATCCATAGCGTCCCGGGTTACCCCGTTTTCTATACGGGGACGGTATGGATGGAAAGGAAGACAAAACATGCTGTGCATCGTCACCCCTCCGGCATTTACCGCTGCGATCCCGGTAGGCGCCACAACCGCGCAGCGCTTTCCGGTGTGTTCGACTAAGTACTTCAGGAAAGTAGTTTTACCCGTTCCCGCCTTTCCTGTGATATACACGTTATCGCTTGTTCCTTCGATGATCCTAAATGCATCCTGCATTTCAGGAGTCAGAATTTCATTTTTCATATATCAATCCTTTTTATAATAGTTAGTTACATATCCATCACCTTTAAGGGGTAAGCCCTCAGCCCAAACAATCGGCTTTTTAAAGACCTCACAGACCTCGGCTAACGTTTTGGTACCGTCGTCCGGAACCTCCAGTATCACCTCGTCGTGCACATGAAAGACGATCGGATAAGCCATCTTTTCCAGTCGAACCATTGTCACAGCCAGGCAATCCCGGGCAATACCTTGTACAATATTCTCGACCAATTTGCCGCCATAGGTTTCCAGGTCCTCCCATTTCTTCGTTGTCTGGTTCTGGCCTTCGTATATGATTGTCTTTGATTTTCTACCGAATTTTTCTCTCGATTCGATACGGGCACGTGGGTAAAATAACTTTCGACCCGACGGAAGTTCAATTGTTAAAGCACCAAGTTCTGTCCGGAATTTCACTCCCTTTCGTATTGATGCGTCTCGGCCGGATATTGCTTGCATGGCGGCTGCCTGCACTTCATCCCATAGCCCCACGATAGCAGGATTCGCACTCCGCCAATGAGTGACAATTTCTTTCATCTCTTCTTCAGATAGCCCCATTTTCTCACCGCCCATTGTCTTCATTGCACCGACACCGCCTTGATAACCACAGTTGTGAACTAAAACGCCATTTACGGTGTATCGATGCCGGGGACCACAATTGAGGAGGTCATATACCTTCGCTGATTGGCACAATTCTGTTGATGTGTTACCCATCTCATGTTTCCCGGTTCGTAGTTTCCATTTACATCTATCCGATCTAATTCCATCGAACGATCCGGCAACCCGCAATGCTCTATCATCCAAAGACCGGCTTCCAATACGGAAGAGAAACAGAATTTTATACCTCTGGCTCCGTAATTTTGGTAATTTCCATCTTTGGGGTTTTCGCATCTTTGTTTTGCGGCCGTAAACCTTCGATCCAACCATCTGGGTATTTGTCTGGGTTTTGAACACATTTGGCAACCTTTTGATTTCCCTTGCATAAGATTGCTTAGATACGTCCATTGTATTCGACCGCAACCCAAGCACTTTGTTAGTACATATACTTGGCTCCAACCCTTTGTGTATCGACGCTCTGGACTGACGATTTCTACATTCCCATAGATCTTTCCTACTTGGGATAGATTTTTGCAGATGTGCTCTGCGATTGGCGGATTCTCCAAATTGTATTGGCCGATTTTCCCCTTTGACCCATACGATGTGGTCGGGGGTTGCTGTAAGTCCTTCATAAGTTATTACCTCCTTAATACCTTTATATATTACACCTTCATGTTTTACAAACTCTTCGCCATCCCAAACAAGCATGTCTGTTGTTACACATTCAATTGGAACATAGCCCTGGTCAGTTAATACTAATTGACCTTTAGCGATACAAGCTAATTCTGCAATCTTACCTTTTTGCCGGCGCGGATCAGTTTTCGTTATTTCTTCTTGTGGCACACGGTACATGAGTGCCGCTGTAGCCTCGTATATCTTGCCATGCGTGCGGAATACTTCTAAGCGCCAAGCCTCACCTGCCAACCAAGCAATCACACGCGCTTCGATTGCTGAAAAGTCGGATACAATAAATGTGTGTCCAGGTTTTGCAATGAAAGCTGTACGTATAAGCTGGGAAAGAGTGTCCGGGACATTCCCGTAACACAACTCCAACATGTCAAGGTCTCCTCTGAACACAAGAGAGCGTGCAAAGTCCAAATCCTCAATATGGTTTTGTGGCAGATTTTGTACCTGTACGAGCCTACCGGCCCACCTGCCCGTTCGCGAAGCTCCGTAAAATTGCAGTAATCCACGTACCCTGTCATCCTCGCATACCGCTTTACTCATCGCCTCATATTTCTTTACAGAAGTCTTTCCAAGCTCTTGCCGGATAGACAGAAGTCGTTGGACGTGTTCGGCATCAGCAGACTTTATAATGTCTGGCATATCCTTCTTATTGAGCGATTTTACCTCGTTTCCTGTTTCCTGCTCCAGCCATCCCTTTAATTGCGCGACACTGTTAGGATTATCCAGCCCGGTAAGTTCAGCCGCTTCCGCCGTTAAACGGCCACTGTAGATAAGGCTCATCCTGATCGCATTATTAACCATCTGCATGTCAAGCATCACACCCCGGTCATTGATTCGCTGATCAATGTCATACAATTCCTTCTCTGCCGGGAGGATCCTAAACGCCGCTGTTTTCTGCCGGATGGCATTCTCAACCTCGACATCACGTTTACAATATTTCTTGAATACATCCCACTTATCCGGGGCGTGCTCCGGCAAATTGCGGATCCGCATTCCGTTAGTCTTGGTCGGCTTACAGGGTACCGAGAAATAACGGATCAACGCCTTTCCCTCGTCCATCTTCTGATCCTCCAAATTAAGGACCTTCCCGACAGCCGCAAGGGATAAAGGTAGCCCCAGCATAGCGCTACGGACCATCGTGCACTCCCACTGATCGGAAGTAAGGTAAAGACCAAAATACTTCGACAGGCATATACGTTCAAATGTCGCATTGAAAGCCGTTTTTAAAATCTTTGGATCAGATAAGGCTTTGTATATGTGATCGGGAAGCTTTTCTCCGGAAGCAAGATCGATAATCTCTACAGGTCCGTAATCGCAAGAATAAGCGAAAAGTAGGATTGCAAAATCTTCTGCCTCGGCGTATTTATACACACCACAGCCAGAAATATCATTACTACTATACGTCTCTATATCAATAGACAAAATCTTAAAAGCTGTCACCGTTTCCCGGCGTTCTTTCGACGCTTCGTTTATCATGTCATTCCACATACGCGCAAAGTTTTTGTGAAACGATATCCCGTATTCCGTGAAAGGATCCAGCCTGTCCCCCCCCCCATCAAAAAACGATTTCCGGGTTCCGAAGACGTCAAAGCAATAGGAGCTTAAAGCAACCTGCCGGAGTTCTTCGTATCGATCTTCGGAGATGTCTTTCAAGATAATCCGCGCTTCTTCCTCAACCGTATCGAAGATAAATTCTGATAGGATCTCAATCCCCCGAACATATCCCGCGATAATGCGTTCGTCTTGTGGCGGAAAATACCGTATGATAAAGTCTAATGGAATTGTTTTAAACTGTTTCATGACTATGAATTTTAATTAGTGGGCGGTAAGGGAATCGAACCCTAACTATGCGGAGTACTCGGTACACATAGCAAACCGATCCGCCCGGTTGCCGGGACTTTCACCCGGCTGTTGTTTGAATTTTCGAGTTGGATTTTAATACCCTGATAACGCTTTACCAGGTGCGGGTCTGGTTAATCAAAAATGCTTGTGCTTGATTCAGCATCATCTCCTACGGGGAATGGGGCATCTGACATGTCCACATCCGCAAAGTCAGCGTCAGCCGAAGAGCGGCCGCCCAATGATTCACCGTCTTTACCCTTCATTACGTTATTAAGGCCGGCGGCAACACCGACGTTTCCTTTAGCGTTGAATGGGTAAAAGTTTACTGATACCCAACCGTAGCAACCAGAATAGAACTCATCTTGATCGGTAATCGGCTGCCGGGCCTTATCAACCACCCCGGGGCGGGTTTTACATGATGCATTCACAAAAAAGGCATTCTGATAGGCTTCATCATCCATTCGGTCCGTATCACCGTCCCGAAGCGGATTTTTCCAATTCGCGGGTTTTTTACCGTTAAACTTCGCTGTTATGCCCGCTTCGTAAGCAGCCTTAATTGCTACTTTAATAGCCTCAATAGTCTTCTTGTCAGACTTCGGGATAATGCAGGAAACACTGAATTTTTTCTCCCCATCATCACCGATGGATGATGCTTCCCAAACATGCTCATATGAGAATCTGCACGGAAATACAACTTTCGTTGATACATTTTCATTCGCCATAATCGTCAAATCGTTTTAATCGTTAATATTAATGTTTGCAAAATCATTTACTGCCGAATTATATTCCGGACGCAGATCGCTGTCTGGCACAAGGGTCGGCTTGCCTTCCGGTTTAATCACATAAGGGCCACAGAGAGCATTAAATGTCGGTTTCGAAACAAGTTTCTCCATTGCCGTTATTGTCTTTAGCTTTCGATCATATATCAAGTTCTCACCGAACCCGTTTTCGACCAATACGGAAGCGATCTTTGCCTCGTCAGAATACTTTCTATTGCTTCTACCTTCTACAAGTTTGAAGCCCGGGAATCGCTTGCCATCAAGCGCAGACTGCAGGGCGTATTCCTCTACGGATGAGATCCAGGACTTGAATTGATCAGCGCGTAAGAGAATGTCAGCGATATCCGCCTCGGCCAACAACTCCGCCTGTAGGAAATCATACTTTGCAAGCGAGAGGTTATATTCCGCCAAGGCCTTACATTGCGCTTTTGCTTTACAGAATTTGCAATGCTTCCCGGCGATAAACTCGCCATCACCTTTAAAGGCCATTGCCGCACGAGGTTTAAGTTCTTTCTCACCCCAAAGAAGCAGATCCGATATCGGCATCTCCCAATCTGAGATATTATCCAATCGCGGCTGAAAGATCGTCATTCGTACCGCACGGATATCGTACATGAAACCAAACATATCCAGAGCACCGAGGGCATACAACATCATCTGTTTGTTTTCTTCGGCTGACACCCGTACGCCTTTACCATATTTGAGGTCTATGACCTCCATCGTACCGTCGGCAATAATAACAGCATCCCCCGTTCCAAAACCTTCCGGGGCATAGGCCGTCAGGTCAATTTTCTCCTCCACTCTCAGAGCGGCAAATCGATCCGCTTTTTTTGCTGCCTGGAATTTCTCCCAGACAAAAGCCGCATAATTTTCGGCATGTGCCTGAAGCTCGTTCGTATAATACTTGCTGTCGGCCAACTCCACGAGTTTTTTAGTGTATGCACGCATTTTCAAATCTTTTAAGAAGTGGCGCAGGATCGTTTCTCCAAACTCATGGGCTAATGTACCCTCTTCTGCAAATTCGCTGGTACTCTCAGGAAATTGCGCTTCCAGCCGTGCCGATGGCGTACATGACAGCCAGCGGCTTGCTGCGGACGGAGATAATATAGCGTGACTCATAGGGCTGAAATTTGTTGGATAAACTCTCCGTATTTTTCTTCCGATAACTTGCCGATGCTCGCGGCTCCCAAAGAGAGCAGGATATCCCGCATCTTCTTTGTTACTGCTCTTTTCTCGTCATCACTTGACATTCTTTCTTGTACGTCGGCCATCACTTTACGCACTTGTATGAGGGTGTATTTTGTCCCTAAAGATTCACCCGTTTCTGCTGGCGTTTCTTCTGAGGGCACCGCTGCTTCCACTTTTTCAACGGGAGCAGCTACCGTTTGCGCGAGAGCGGACTTGACCGGCGCTTCAGCCTTGTTTCGATATGACCTGTCAGTGTTCCGGCCTCTGTAAATACGGGTTTCGTAAAATTCCGTACAGGACTGGCAGATAAAACATCTGCAATACGGTTAATCGCGGCAAGCAATGCCGGGCTTGCATCTAATAAAATGGTTCCTTTAAAATCCATATCCTTAATTATTTATAGTAAAATATTCCGTTTTGTTAAATTCGAACGATTGTCCATTTCTTTCAAACGTTGATGCTTTAAATAGAGATCAAGCAATGTTTTCGTCATGTCAACAAGGCAATAAACTTGATTTGATAATTCGAAAACCCCTTTCTTTGTAAAGCAATATTCTTCTTCGTCTGAGATCCCTAAAAAGCTGTCGACGTAGGTATAAATAGAATCGATAGACGTCTTTATCACATCCTCGCCCATACCGTCAAACAGAGACTTTACAGACTCGACAACCGCCGCTTTTATCTCTGCGATGTCTTTGTTTATGTAAGCTGCCTGAGAGTACAGATCGGGATATATCTCGCCTATTACAGCCGCGGGTTTACCCCCCCCCCCTTAAAACTATCCGGATTTACCTCTGAGTTATTACTCGGCTGCTGTTTCTTCGCAATCTTTTTCAGATATTCCTCAAAAGGAACATGCATTGCTGTTCTTGAATAATTTTCCATATCTTTGTTGTGCTTCTATGGGTGCTTTGCGTGCCGGGTATGGCCGTCAAACTATTCCGGCGCACTTAGCATCCCTGTTTATTTATCCATTTCTACAAATTTCACTGACCTTTTATCAGCCCGATTACGCCCAAAACAGAAAGCGCTAAACAAGCATTCGGACGCGCCTTGGTCGTGATCAAAATAGCATCCTACGCAACCGTTTGATGTTAGCGATATCCGCAAGGTAATCTCGCCTATTTTCACGGTATCACCTACAGGAACCTGATTCAACTTTAATCCCATATGGCCTCCAATGAATCATAATACTCCCGGTTCGTTTTATATTCACGAACGATATCGCTGTTACTACACTCCTGTCCGAGTTTTTGCACGATCTCGTAATATGCCTCATCGGGCATGGAGTCAATCACCTCCTGGTTGTAATCTTCTGCTCCCGCTATTCCGTATGCGATGAAAAGCGAGAAAAAGAGGATTCCGATAATTAGTTTTTCACTTAGCTTATTCATACTCATACATTTTTAGGATTGGAAGACGGGGTCGTTTCTTTCGATGACATCGTTATCAACAAATTCAATATCGGCTTCCTCAGTCCAATATTCTTCTGGACTTTTACAGTCTTTACTTTTAGCCGTGAGGCATACTCTCGCCGGAGCATACAAGTATTCACACCGAGCGGTTACTACACCTTCAAAACCACTTACTTTTGATTTAGCTTCTTTCCCTAATGCTTTTTCCATGATTCAATTCTTTTTTGTTTTCTATTGTTATTACATTCACCACTTTTTATTTTGTTCTTATTCTGCGTGTACCTTTCAATACATTCCCTTCTTCGATTGCTTTTTCTATTTCAATGATCCGGTAATAGACTACCCCTTTAGCTTTCTTTATCAGGGTTCCATTTTCATCATACGCTTCACGAAGATCAAACTTGTACTGTTGAAGATATCCCCTACGAACCAAAGCTGTAATGACAGATTTACCATATCGGATATGCGCTTCGTTCTGCGTAAGAAGTACTTTTGGATCAGATGCGATTCTTTCCCTTTCCTCCCTGGAGGCTTTAATTGCAGCTCGTGTTATCGCTTCATAATCCACTACTACTGGTATTCCCGCGGACTTCTCTGCGATAGACAATGCTTGTTGTAGTAATGGGGTTATTGGATTGCCTGTTTCCATGATTCAATTCTATTTATGTATGTCCAACAGATTCAATAATTCATCGAATTTGCCATCGTAATAATTAGGCTGGGTCTCACGTGGGTTCTTTGGCGATATCTGGTTATTGCCATATATGAGTCCATCACCTATCAGCACCGGCCATGTAACGGTCTCCCCTTTGCTCCGAGAATAACGGGACTCCCGTTTCATCATCCCGGCATCCACCATTTTCTGATTAAACTTCACGGCTGACAGCTTGATCCCTCTTTGCCTCAGTCGGTCGGTAGCGGAATGGATTGTATCTTTAGCAGGAACGTAAGCCGGTGTTGGTAATCCTAACGGGAAAACCACAGCCGCCGCCAATTCCAAGCGAGATACGTCATTCAAGTTCAAGAAAGAAGCAAGCCAATTAGCTGCATATATTTTGTCCTGGACAGATGCCTGCACCGGCGCAAGTCTTAATTGTTTCTCGCATTCAATAAAATACCGTCGAGCCTGTTTGCCTTTTTCATTCCCTTCCACCATTGACAACTCCTTGGCCGCGTCGATGGTCAAGGCATATTCAATTTGCGGTCTGCCACCGTTAGGGTTTTCCATATATTTGTGGAAAACCACATAATCCACATTTTCAGCCAAATCGTACTTGTCTATACGATTCTTAATCCATGTAGAGAAATCCTGTTTGCTTTCCAAAAACACGTGTAAGTCACGCGCATTAACGGCTCTCTGTCCGTTTCGATCGGTAATAGGGATAAGTTCTTCCATTTTAAACCTCCTTATAAAATTAAAGCCCCACTCTTTCACAGATACCTAAAGTGGCTGCTTGTATCTGTTACTCGAATAGAGCTTTTTTAATTTCTTGCCTCAGACAGCAGCCACGCGATCTGATAGTTTGTGTCGAAAAACATCGACTTTTAATTGCGGGATAAAATGGAAGTCACTACTTTTGCCATTGAAGGTATGTGCATTGCGGCGTTTAGTCGTGACAGCCATTTTTATACCCGTTATTGTTGTATCACGATGCAAAGATAGCGACTATATTTCGTCACTTCAAATAATTTAGACGATATTTAGTCACTATTTTGCTATTTAGAATAATTCTAAATTATATGGAAAGCTATTCAACTGTACAAGAGCGAATTAAACTAATTGCCGAAAAGTTTTTTAAAGGCAATATAACGGCAATGGCAAAGTCTACGTTCATAAGTCGTACGACAATAAACAGTATTATAGGGGAAAAAGAGGTTTCCCCAGGATATGAAGTTATACGAAAGATCGTCGATAATTCGTCACTAAATATTAATCCAGAATGGCTTTTAACCGGAAAAGGTGAAATGCTTAATCGCCCGACAGGACAAGCAAATGCGACAATTGTAGAAAATCCTCAATATATGAAGGTGCCGGTAGTCCACATACACGCCAAATGTGGGTATCTGGCTGGATACGGAGATTTAGAATACATTAAACAACTTCCTACGATGCCGGTCATCGTAGACAAAACTTATTTAGGCAAATATATGATTTTTGAAGCTGCAGGAGATAGCATGGATGACGATAGCCGCCGTTCTATCTGTGATGGCGATAAAGTACTCGGTAGAGAGGTTATGCGAGATTTATGGCGATCCAAGCTGCATATTAACGATTGGTATTTTATCATTGTACACAAAACTGACGGTATCTCTATCAAAAAGATAATTGATCACGACGTAGAGAAAGGCATTATTACTTGCCATTCCCTCAACCCTCTATTTAAAGACTACAAAATCCATTTAGATGACGTGGCCGAACTATATAACGTCATTAAAATTGTCGAACGAAGTGCAAGACTATAATATTTAAAACAACAGATCATGAAAAAATTAATCACGTCTGTCTTTCTTTTTACACTGTCCATTTTTAGTGCTAAATCACAAATGCTAACAGATGGAGAACACAGAATTGGTTTATATGCCTCTATCCATAATGGAAAAGTTATAGGCAGTGCTAAACCGGCAAGTTCTAAAAGTTACATCTATGTAAAAAACGAAAATAACGTAATCGCTATTTTCCTTGATGGCATTTTAATCGAAAGTATCACTTACGATAAGCAAAATGTAAAAAAAGATGGCGGGTCCTATACATTTCAAGCTAAAAGTATAAATGATCTAATTGATCGAAACTGCGCTATCGACACGAATGTAGAAGAGACCCCAGGATTTGCCAATTTTGCGTTAGGCAGAGGGAATGGTTCATATGATGTATATTCGATCGAAAAATAATTTATGAAAAAGGCATTAGTATATCTATCTGCAATCATCTTTGTATCCTGTTCTGCGATATTCATGACATAATGTAATATGGCTCCTTACGTAAAGTCAGTAGGATATATAGATTACGCGATGTATGACAACGGTTTTTCATTACAGAATCGAACTCTGTATATTTAAAAACATATAACCAACAGCAATATAAAGCTATCACACTCAATTTTTAAACAACTTAATAAGTCATATATTAAATACCACTATGGCAAATTCATCAGATCCTAAAAACAAAGAAATATTAATCATTATTGGTAATGGATTCGACTTAGATTTAGGATTAAAAACGAGTTATCCCCATTTTATAAACAGTAATTATTTTGATCGTGGAACGTATCTTAATCAATACCTAATTAGAAAATATCAAATAAATAATTGGATAGATTTAGAAAATGAGTTGAAAACATACACTCATTCTCTTTTAGATCAAGTAAAGAGCGGCTCCAGTAGAAAACTTCACAACTCTATGGATGAATACAAAAAATTTATACAAGATAAGACAAAGTCCATATCGACTAAGGATCATCAAATTCTATGCAATAATTTAGTTTCATATCTAAAAGAAGCATCAAACAAGGGTATAGATATTAACAGTTATGCATATCAACTTAATTCTATTATCAAAAGATTAAAAGAGAAATTAAGCCAAGTCATAATTACTTATATAAATTTCAATTATACAGAAATTCCCCAATTATCAGAAACACTTCATGTACACGGCTCAATATCTCAAAACAACATCATTTTAGGTTTCGAAGATAATGTCGAAATAAACGATATTTTCTGTTTTATGATTAAATCTCACAGTCCACATTTCCGTTCATTCAATATTCGTGAAAAATTAAGGAATGCAAATGAAGTTATATTTTTTGGTCATTCACTTGGAATAACAGATTATCATTACTTCTCGGATTTTTTTAAAGTCCAGTCAGGATTAAACGGTTCTGAAAAAATAGAGAAAAAACGAATTCGAATTTTCACTTTTGATGAAAATGCAAGACAGGATATCCTGATTCAACTACGAAATATGAATCAAAAGCGAATTAATGAATTATACGATTTGAACGATTTTGAAATCTATAGAACAAAAGATAAGATGGATGACTTAAAAATTCAAGAATACTTTGACTGCTTAAGAGATTATGAATACACTTACAAACATCCAGCAATAACTATTATTTAAGATGCTAAATGTAATCAAATTAGTTACTTCGCAATTAATTTAAACCGTTGAGTAATTTAACGATATCGACAACACTACCCGCTTTTGATTTGTTAAAAACCGAATGGTCATTCAAGTTAGAAGATATCATATCTACAATACGTATAATTGCTTTTGTTAGTCTATTTTGTATTAGACCTATTATACGTTGTCTTATTCTCTGTTAGTTCTTTTATTGATTACATACAGGGATGGCAATAAAGAAAGAATAAGAAAACCGTAAGAGATCACACAACCACCGTATAAAAATATCACGTACGCTTTGATAATTACAGCCCCTTTTCTTGTTTATGATCTTTTTATGTGCTTAATTTGTAAAGTGACTTTGATAGCTATAAATTAACAACTAAAAAACTCAATTATGCCGTTAGAACCAGTACTTGATATTTTTAATATACGTATCTCCAGAAGGAAAAACAAAAAAAATTCCTGTTTTAGAGAATTACTTAGACTTAAGTTCAATAAACCAGAAACATTTTCAGACGAAGAGCTATTTACTTTATTTACTCAAGAATTCATATATAACTTTGATACTGAAAATTGTTATCAGGTGAAAGGATCAAAAAAGGTTTTAACGATAAAACCTTGCGATATTGACGGAAATCAAAAAAAATTTGATCCACGATTTAAGCCTGAAATAAATTCATTTACTTTCTCAGGTGTATTACACGCTGGAAAATTCGGAGAAAAAACCTATATTACACCTATAAAAGACAAGGATAAGCAGGAAGAGATACCTGAAGATGTAGCTCTTACAAAGGAATTGTTCTTTTTTATCACCATACCGATGGATTCACACAAGGGCATATTAATGATACAATCGTATTCAGGAATATCGTATTATGAACATCTAACGAATTACCTAAATAGTTATTTTTTCTCTAATGCTGAATATTGCATCACTAAATACATTCCTATTTACTTAGATAGTTTACGTGATGAAATAAAAAATAAAATATCAACCAAATCAATAACATATTTATCTAAAACCGAGAAATCAAGTACAATTGGGGATAACGGAGAGAAAATCGTATTAGGAGAATATGAAATATCAATAAACATCCGTCCTATCAGAGAGACTGTCAATAGTATAGAAAGTATAGATGAACAATTTGAAACAATCGTTCAAGATAAAGACAGCAGGCCTTGGTATAGAAGAGTATCTGCGAAAAATAATGAAACAGGAAAGCGCTGTTCCTATCTTCTTGATAAGGCAGATTCCCTAAAACCAAGAATATTATTAAGTAGTGAAATTAACGTTAACGCCGATGGTACATTTAAATCAAATGACCTATATTTGTATTGTAACAAAATATTACCAGAGGTAAAAACATCATAGAAAGAACGAGATGATCTCTATACCTATAAAAGAATACATATATAAACTGATAAAGGAATCGCATAGATATCAATATACAAATATATCTACTGGACAAATTTCTTTACCGAAATATTGGTTTGGTTTATTAAAATGGATCTTTATAGGAATAAGTGTGTGTGTCTCGCTAAGCACCTCAAATTTTAAAGCTGATATTCTAAACTCTTTGATTACTGCTTTCTCTATTTTAGTAGGACTATTAGCCAATTTGTTGATGACTGTGTATTCCATGTCTGGAAAATTAAGCGAAGAGCCACAATATACAGATATACAGAAAGCTATTTTCAAAAAAAAAGTAAACTTCTTTAAACAGTTCGGATATTTAACTACATACGCTATATTATTAAGTATTATTTGCATAATACTATCTATACTGAACCAGTATCCAACTTCTGACGTAACTTCTATATTCGAATTGTTTAAATATGAGTGGTCATTTAAGCCCCAAGACGTGTTAACCACATCCTGCACCATATTTTATGGATTAACAAAAGTTCTCCTTGTATACTTTGTATTAGATTCATTATATATCGTCTTGTTTTCTGTATGCTCCTTCATTGATTATTTAAATGGGGAGATAAAAGATATTGAAGAATCATCCGAGCAATAAATCACCTCTCGGGGCCTTTTTTCAATGAAACACATAATCCAACACCTTCCGAATCACCTTATCCACCCGGCTAAAATCAGGCTTAACATAGGTATCGGTCATCCTAAAACCGGACGCATGTGTTAAACATAAAGCTATATCCTCCATGCTGACATTGCAATCGTTGCGGGCAATCGTGGCAAAGCTATGGCGCGCTGCATAGAACGTGATAGGTTCAATTTTCAGATCTTTACATAGCGACTTCATTCCAGAAGCCACAATTTGCCGGAAGCTGCATATATCAGTAAAAAGAGTATAAAGATTAAACACCCGTCTGCCAGTTGTATCTCTATACCGTTCAAAGGTATCTCGAATTTCAGGAGAAATTGGAACAGATATAAAGGCCTTATCTTTTTTCTTCCCCTTCGTCTTAGTTCTAAAATATTCAATCCGCCCTGCATTAAAAGACTCACAAGTAAACAAGTCGATTAAATTTATACCGGCCAGACAGAAAGAAAGCATAAATATATCCTTTGCTATAGCTCTGGAAAAATGCCTTTTTTGATTAGGTACATACTCTGATATTTTTCTGATGATATCCACATCAGTAGCTTTCTGTTTAAACGACACATCCTGCTTGGTTTTATAGACTTTGAAAGGATCACCGGGTATAACGATATCTCCAATTTCATAATTATTGTACTGCAACAGCATTCTACCATAAACACTTTTCAATTTTTCCATGTAGGTTTGCACTGATGAGTTTGCCATCGGCTTTCTTTTATATTCTTTATCCCCGATTTTAACCACACGTTCAGATTTCATCCAGCCCTCAAAACGTAATAAAAAAGCAGATGTGATTTTTCTCACCGGAAGATAGTCAGCTCCCAGAAAAGAACATAAATTATTTATCATACAATTCGTTATTGATTTGGATCCATTATCTTTTAATCCGCCCACATACAATCGGGCAAACTCGATAAAGTTCAGATTCTTATCAGTATTCATTTTCTTATCGATAAAATCTGCTACTGCCTTTGCATCATCGCAGTTATCTATCACGTCGTCGTGAGTGTTCAAAATGTTCCTTATCTCTTTTACCCGACTATTAAGAGCATCCACTATATTCCCATCCGTAATAGCACCCATTGATTCGCCTTTTTTAAATCTTACCAACGATGTGTATATCTGGGTTGGCAAATATACCGTAGTACCATTGTGATATACTTTGATCTTTGGATTATATGTTCCGTCCGTTTTTTTGTGGTGTTTAAAAACAACCCATGCTAATGTCGCCATACTGATTTATTTTTATAGTTTTGTCCCTACTATATGTTTTACAAGGGATTCATCTACATATATTTTGTAACAATATTGTAAAAACAAAGGTCTGAAATAAACAACATCGATTATTTCAGAAGCATATTAAAAAAACGACAAAGCATTGAGATTCAGAAAAAAGTAGTAATTTTGTATAACTTCATTTGCATAAACACGGTGTTTGTGCATTTGGAGTACAAAGGATAAAAAAAACAAGTGTATGACGAAAAGAAAGATAACAAGAGAAGAGGCCCTTGCCAAATTTCAAGCAGCAAAGGAAAAGAAACAAGAATGTCTCACCCTATTGGAGAAATCCATGAAAGAGACATATAAAGAACGCACAGGCAAAGATGCTGAAAAATTCTTTGCTCTATGATAGAGCCTTTATCGATTGAACGTATCAACGCTGATGCCCCTTATCTGGTGGAGTCGATCGGCAAAGCAGGATTCTATCAGTTCTTCACAGATGGCGGTGCGCATTATTCCATCGGCTTCATGGAGGATGATATTTTGCTTACAAGAGATTCATTCCAATTGATTATTGCCAATATCAATAATCACAAATCTCCTCGTGACCGGAAAGTCCGCGACACAATCATCTCGATCGTTGACGAGTTCTTCTATTGTAATAATTCCACACTCCTCTACATTTGTGAAACAGGAGACAACAAGCAACGTATGCGCAGCCGCCTGTTCGAATATTGGTTTTCCACCTATAATCGAAAGGCTCTTTTCACAATGTTGTCATCGTCAATAGTAGATGCTGACGGTATTGTAAACTTTGCAACAATCATTTTACGCAACAATAATCCGCATCTGTCTGAAATTATTGCGGAGTTTACCGAATCGATTCAACTACTCAGCCAAAAACCTGAATAACAGTAAGCGGCTGAAAAAAGAAACAGAAACATCCGGAATGCTGGCACTTATACACATACATATACAATGGATAGTGGGGATAATATTTATCATATTATATTGCGTCACTATTCTGGGACTGGTGCTGGTTATCATCACTGAAAACCGGAACCCGCTGAAAACGATTCCCTGGGTAGTCGTACTGTTACTTGCCCCCGGTGTCGGGATCATCTTCTATTTCTTCTTCGGACAGGACAACCGGAAACAGCGTATCATCTCGCGCCGCACCTACAAGCGCATCATGAAACGGCCGCAGGGAGGGAAACTCCCACAGGACAGCTGCTCTGTCCCCGCTCCCTACCAGCCATTAGTCACGCTATTGACAAACAGCAACCAGTCGTCCCTGCTCTACGGCAGCAACATCACGATCTATACGAACGGGACGGACAAGTTTCGCGACTTGCTGGAAGAGCTTGCCAAGGCAACACATCACATCCATATCCAATACTACATTTTCTGCGATGATGAAATCGGGAACAAAGTAAAGACGTTGTTAATGGAAAAGGCACGGGAGGGCGTCGAAGTACGTCTCCTCTACGACGATGTGGGCTGCTGGAAAGTAAAAGATAAGTTCTTCAATGAGATGAAGGATGCAGGTATCGAGGTTAACGCCTTCCTGAAAGTAGCGTTCCCGGTCCTGACCAGCAAGGTGAACTACCGGAACCACCGGAAGATTGTCGTCATAGACGGCAAAGTAGGCTTTATGGGTGGCATGAACATTGCAGACCGCTATACGAAAGGAACGGATTGGGGAACATGGCGGGACACACATTTCAAGATCACAGGAAGAGGCGTACACGGATTGCAGGCGGCTTTCCTGATCGACTGGTACGTAGTAAGCAAGAAACTTCTGAACGATAAGATATATTACCCGCTCGTCCCGGTCTATTCGGATGACAACATCATGCAGATATGCACCAGCGGCCCCGTCGGGCAATGGCGCACATTGCTACAGGCCGCCATCTTCACGATTGCCAACGCCAAGAAGTATGTATTTATCCAAACGCCCTATTTCTTGCCGACCGAAGGACTCAACCAGGCTTTGCAGATAGCAGCCTTAGGTGGTGTGGACGTACGCCTGATGCTCCCCAAACGCTCGGACACGCGCACGGCAAACATGGCAACACATTCTTTTATCGATGAAATGGTAAAGGCAGGCGTAAAGGTTTATTTCTATAAACCGGGATTCCTGCATTCAAAGTTGTTAGTGACGGACGATGCGCTCACTTGCATCGGTTCCGCCAACATGGACTTCCGCAGCTTTGAACACAATTTCGAAATCAATGCATTTGTCTACCAGCCCTCCTTTGCGCGGCAGATGAAAAAGGTATTCCTGCACGACATGCACAGTTGTGAAAGGCTGGTCCCGTCACGCTGGCTCAAACGCCCGCGCAAGCAACGTTTAGCCGAGTCGTTTATGCGTCTCTTTTCTCCTCTTCTTTGATAAATATGGAAAAGTTCACCGAACCGTAGACACGGTGCTGGTAGAAGTAAGGCAAACCGGAGAAGTCGTTTGTCTTCGGATGCTCCATCACGAAGATTCCTCCGTCACGCAACAAGTCACGTTCAAAAACCAGTCCCGGCACTTCCGGCAATTCTTTTAAAGCATAAGGTGGATCGGCAAAAATAAAATCAAAACTCTTTGCCGGGGCGGAATGCAGATAACGGAAGACATCGCCCCGAATCAGGTGCAACGATTCCGTTTTCAATTCCTTGGCTACTTTGGCGATAAAAGAGGCATGCGCATTGTTCTTCTCGACAGCCGTCACGCTGCGACATTCACGTGAAAGCAGCTCAAACGAGATACTCCCCGTTCCGGCAAACAGGTCGAGCGCATCCAACCCTTCAAAGTCGATATGGTTGGAAATAACATTGAAGATATTCTCTTTGGCAAAGTCCGTCGTCGGACGTGCACTGAACGTAGACGGGACATCAAAACGACGCCGTCCGTATATTCCACTTATAATTCGCATAATGATAAGGCAATTAGATCCAACGGAGCCTGTATCACCTCCGGCCCCATAAGATAGGCTTCGGAAGGAATCTCCAGCGGATCAATATATTGTAAATAATTCCGCAACGTATTCGTGATATTACTGCGCAAGGCTGCTTCACCGAAAAGGCGCAACTGATCTTTTTGCTGATCCATTCCGGTCTGCTTCCATACATATAATATATAATATAAAATATCGTCCGGATGTTCATACTCGAACGAGTTGACGAAAAGCAGGTTCCCTTGTGCATAGCATGCCACATCCATCCTCCGGCGATGCAACACGGCATACAACTGGCGTGGCAGGCGCGTACGGCTCTGCTTCTTCCACAAAGAAAGCAGCGGGGTGACATGATGAACGAAACGGGGATTGATCAACGAGCGGGAACAAAACTCATAGACTTCCTCATCTACTCCGAATATCAGTTCGGCCTGCTCGTCTTTCAGTTCATTACTCAGACAATACCCTTCCGGCGAGGAAAAAGTAAACGCCAACAACTCCGCTTTCTGCTTTTCCTGAAAGACTTCTTTCGGAACAAGTGTATATTGGGGAGATGCACAAAGCACATTGACCTGCTTATAAGACCAGGTCAGGAAATCATTCTCGAAGAAACATTCCTTCAGGGAAGAGAAATACGGTTTAGCCCGGTCAAACTCCATATCCCTATACAGGAAACTTTCGCTCACCGAAGGACTGTATGCGGAAAAAGAAAGTCCACCCGACCGAAGCCGGATGGACATTATATAACTTTCCGAATAATCTGCTGTTAACTTATCAGATACGTCGATAGCCATAGGCTGTCATTAATCTTCCCAGTTACCTGCGTTGTTATTGATTTCTTCAATAGAACCGACACGCAGACCCGGATATTTGTTCATCTTTTCGGCTTTATCCTTCAAGTTGTAAACCAACTGTTTGTCCAGATCGCCCAGATAGTCGTCATACAGAACACCGCACTGGAATACTTTCACTGTATATCCGGAACCGGAAGTCAGTGTAGCCGTATCCATTGAGAACTGCACGCTTGTTCCCGGCACGTTACGCATGTCGTCTACGTTATAACTGCTACCAAACAATGTATCCACTGCAGTTACCCAGTTGGTATCACGTCTGATCAAACCTTTCTTCACGGCTTCTTTTTCTGTCATACCTTTCTCGAGCTGTTCGTCAGTCAATACACCTTCCTTAATCAAGAACGGTATTTTCTCGTTTTTTAAGAACTTACTCAGTTCATCGAAATTTGCTGCGTGCACCTTGTGAAGGTTCTTATACTCGATCTGAGCCTTACGGATATCGATCAGGCGCGCCTTGATTAAAGTTTCACGACGATCCCTTTCTTCTTTAAACTCGATCGGACCCATAATACTTCTGTAACACATGTACACAAGCAGTAATACTGCCACAGCCAATAAAATCTTTAATGTAACTTTCATGGTTTATATTGTTTTTTGAATTTATTTCGTTCGGCAAATTTAAAAAAGAATATTTAATACACTACCTTTATCGCGAAAATTATTGCGATCAAAATGATAAATAGTTATTTAAGCCGCCAAATTACACAAAATTTCCCATATAATCCGACCGAAGACCAGTTTTTAGCATTAAATAGGCTGACTGATTTCCTGCTTTCGGAAGAGACGGATTCGCTGCTATTGCTAAAAGGATATGCAGGAACGGGAAAAACTTCGCTGGTCGGCGCACTGGTGAAGACGATGGCGGAACTCAAGCAAAAAAGTATTCTTCTGGCTCCGACCGGGCGGGCGGCAAAGGTCTTTTCCGGTTATGCCGGACAGAAAGCCTACACGATCCATAAAAAAATATACCGCCAGAAAGCGTTCTCCAACGAACCGACAGGCTTCCATCCGGCTGACAACCTGCACAAAGACACGTTATTCATCGTTGACGAAGCCTCCATGATCGCCAACGACGGGTTGGACTCGTTCGTCTTCGGAACGGGACGTCTGTTGGACGACCTGATCCAATATGTCTATTCCGGCGAGAACTGCCGGCTTATCCTGATGGGCGACGTGGCGCAGCTACCTCCTGTCATGCAGTCCGAAAGCCCCGCTCTCAGCCGGCAAGTCCTGCAGGGATACAATCTGAAAGTAGAGGAAATCACGCTTACCCAGGTGGTCCGCCAAAGTGAAGACTCCGGAATCCTGTTCAATGCCACCCGTCTCAGGGACGCCTTACGGAATGATGCGGTGGAAATATTTCCCAAGCTCCGGCTGAAAGGCTTTACCGACTTCAGGAAGGTGAACGGAGACGAACTGATCGAAGAGATATCTTCCGCCTACAGCCGGGACGGGATCGAGGAAACCATGATCATCTCCCGCTCCAATAAGAGGGCTACCATATATAATAACGGCATCCGTAACCGTATTCTCTACCGCGAGGAGGAACTTTCGTCCGGCGACCGCCTGATGGTGGCCAAAAACAACTATTTCTGGACGGCGGATTGCAAAGAGATGGACTTTATCGCGAACGGCGAGATCGTGCAGGTGCTCCGTGTACGAAGGACGTACGAACTTTACGGTTTCCGCTTCGCAGACGTACTGGTCCGTTTTCAGGACTACGACCTCGAGATTGATGTCAAAATCCTGCTCGACACGTTGCAGACAGACGCGCCTGCACTACCGAAAGAGATGAGCGACAAACTGTTTTACACCATCCTTGAAGATTACGACGACATACCGACAAAGGCGGGCAAGATGAAAAAGATGAAGGCCGACCCGCACTACAACGTCCTGCAAGTCAAGTTTGCCTATGCCGTCACCTGCCACAAGGCACAGGGCGGACAATGGATGAACGTTTTCCTGGACATCGGCTACATCACCGAGGAGATGCTGGGCGAAGATTTTTATCGCTGGCTCTACACTGCTTTTACACGTGCGACCCACCGGCTCTATCTGGTCAACCTGCCGAAAGAGTTCGAAGAATAATAAACGACGAAGCCCCGGAAGTGTTTCCACCTTCGGGGCTTGTTTTTGTTTCGGCAGAGTCTGTTTGGTATTTCCGTGTGCATCGAAGAACACCCCGTTAAATCATCATTTGTTTCACATCTGGCAAAAAGTGAATCAATAACGGGTAAACATCGGTCCTCTATTGCATGTCACAGCTGTATTCTTTTCATGTCACAACTGCCTTCCTTCTATGTTACAGTTGGATTTCTTTTGTTTCACGGCTGTAACATGAATAGCGGGTAGGTCTGGAGGGGGCACACATCCCGCATCGTTCATTCTATCTGCCGGGTTATTCATTCCTTTACGGCACTATAAACCTATGAAGTACTGCAATACCATTTCGCAGGCGATCTTGACGAGTCAGGACCTTCACGCTTGTTTAAGTTTTAAGAATATTTGAACCGATAAAAGATGATTTGTCGATGTGCATACACAGAAAGGACCGTGAAGGAATAACAATATTTCATACAATAAACGCGTTACATATATAAGAAATACCTATTTTTGTTGCAATATAAACGAAAGCCGGCTTATTGGTTTTCATGAATGGTAAAAAAAGGAATGGCAAATAAAGAAAAAATAGATTATCTGCTTCTGGATATTCGGGAGCTTGAAACGTTGGTTGCCGGAATGCGGGATGCAGAAGTGTACCCGGTGTCTTTCTTCAGCCAGACTTTCGACCTCACGCATAAGATTCTGAAAGACCTCCACTCGCTGGAAGCTGCTCAGATCGAGATGTTGCGCAAACAGATGGAAGAGCATCAGGCTTTGATCCAGTCCATCCCTCCATCGGTTGCCGCCCCGGCAGAAACGGTACAGGAGCCAAAAATTATAGCTCCCGAGCCAAAAAATATCGCTCCTGAGCCAATTTCCGCAGTAGCCGACCCGGTTATTGCCGAACAGCCGGAGAAAGTAGAAGCCACTCCGGAAGAGGTTGTAACGGAAGCACCCCGCGAAGAAATTCCGGTGAAAGAGCCGGTGGCCGTCAAGCCCGAACCGCTCGTCGAACCGGCTCCGCCCGCAGTGGAAGTACCGAATAAGGCGACGACGGCAGAGCGTGGAGGATTATTCCTGAACGATATCCTGGAAAAGAAAAACCTTTCCGACTTCAGGAAAGCTTTCAGCCTGAACGACCGTTTCCGTTTCCGCCGCGAACTGTTCGGAGGTGACGAAGCACGGATGAACAAGGCTATCAACGACCTGAACGAGATTCATTCTTATGAAGACTCGATCACATATTTGAATAACGAATTAAAATGGAACATAGAAGACGAAGCGGTAGCCGATTTTATCAAGCTACTCGAAAAACGCTTCCTCTAAAGAATAAAGGATTATGGCAAAATTAACAGTAGTACCCACTCCCGTCGGAAACCTGGAGGACATGACTTTCCGGGCGATTCGCGTGCTGAAAGAGGCCGACCTCATTTTAGCGGAGGACACCCGTACTACCGGCATTCTGCTCAAGCATTTCGAGATACAGAACAGGATGCAGTCGCACCACAAGTTCAACGAGCATAAGACCGTGGAACAGGTGGCAGCCCGTATCAAGGCGGGCGAAAACATCGCATTGGTGTCCGACGCCGGAACCCCCGCGATATCCGATCCCGGTTTCATGCTCGTGCGCGAGTGTGTACGCCAAGGTGTGGAGGTGGAATGCCTGCCGGGAGCAACCGCTTTCGTGCCGGCACTCGTCGCATCGGGACTTCCCAACGAGAAGTTCTGCTTCGAAGGTTTCCTGCCCCAGAAAAAGGGACGGCAGACCCGATTGAAAGAACTTTCGACGGAACCTCGCACCATCATCTTTTACGAATCCCCTTTCCGGCTGGTCAAAACGCTGACACAGCTTACCGAGTTTTTCGGGAATGACCGCCCCGTTTCCGTATCGCGTGAAATATCCAAGATACACGAAGAAACAGTGCGCGGCACGCTCGAAGAGGTAATCGCCCACTTTACCGTGAACGAACCGAAAGGAGAAATTGTTATAGTTTTAGCAGGCTTAAAAGATAAAAAGGACAAAGAGACAGGAACAGAAGTTTAACGTAACAACAAAAAGAAAATGAAAAAGGTATTAATTGCAACAACGATTTGCGCAGCCATGCTGTCTTCCTGCGGACAAAATTCAGCGGAATACAAGAAGCTGAAAGCAGAAAACGACTCTCTGAGAATTGAAAACACGAAAGCAAACTCCGAGATGGACGAGATACTCGGCACACTCAACGATGTAGAGGCTGACATCCAGTCGATCCGCGATGCTGAAAACTATCTCAATATCCAACAGCAAAAAGGCGATCTGAACAAGAGTAACCGCGAACAGATCAAAGAGAATATGCAGTTGATCAGCGAAACGCTGAAAAAGAATAAACAGCAGATCAGCGAACTGGAAGAGAAGCTGAAAAAGAGCGGAATCCAGTCGGCAGCCCTGCGCAAGACAATTAGCCGCCTTTCTTCCGAACTGGATCAGAAGGCAAACATGATCGTCACCTTGCAGGAAGACTTGGCTAAGAAGAACGTACGCATCCAGGAACTGGACGAAATGGTTGCTTCGCTGAACGAAGATGTGGAAGGCTTGGCAACAACAACCGCCGCACAGTCTGAAAAGCTACAGGAACAGGACAAGGCTCTTAACACAGCTTACTACTGCTTCGGTACATCCAAAGAGCTGAAAGACCAGAAGATTCTTTCGGGTGGCGGCCTGTTCTCCAAGTCCAAAGTGCTGCAGAGCGGCTTCAACAAGGACTATTTCATCTCTATCGACATCCGCGAAGTGAAAGAGATTCCTCTGTTCGCCGGCAAAGCGAAACTGAAATCCAACCATCCGGAAGGTTCTTATGAGTTTGTAAAAGATGAAGACGGCAACATCACGCTGAAGATTACAGACGAAAAAGCGTTCTGGAGCTTAGGTAAATATCTGGTGATAGAAGTAGGATGATAAGATATAAAAGTCTTTTTATAGATTTGGACGACACCCTTTGGGATACGTACCACAACAATAAAGAATGCCTCGAAGAACTATATGCCGCTCACCACTTTGACCGGTATTATGCCTCCTTCGAGGCTTTCTTCGACATCTATTGGCCACACAACAACCTGCTATGGGAACAATACCGCAACAATGAGATAGACCGCATGACACTGATCGTCGAACGGTTCCGCTACATGCTCCGTCCGATGGGGATAGAAGACAAGGATGCGGTATTGGCAATCAACAACGACTTCCTGCAACGCACCACCCGCAAGACACGCCTCGTGCCGGGCGCAATCGAGCTGTTGGAATACCTGCGTCCCTCCTACCGCCTGTATATCCTGTCCAACGGTTTCCGGGAAGTACAATTCAAGAAACTCAGCAATTCCGGCCTCGCGCCTTACTTCGAAAAGATGATTCTTTCCGAAGATGCCTGCATCCAGAAACCGCATAAGGGGATATTCGACTTCGCCCTCAAAAACACCAATTCCCGCCGCAGCGAAACCCTGATGATCGGCGACAGCTGGGAAGCCGATATCGTTGGTGCCCACAACTCCAGGATAGACCAGCTATGGCTTAACCCGGAAGGGCTGCCGGCAAAAGGATTTACGCCGACCTATACAGTACGCAGTCTGGAAGAAATAAAGAGTATTTTATAAGGTTCGCAAATTGATCATTTTTTGTATTCCACCAACATAACCACCGGATTGTCATCTTCATTCAATCTCCCTGCGATCTCTTTCAATTTACCATTCAGTTTGCTATCTTTATTGGCCTCTATCAAAGAAGAAGCATCCATTACCGTTTGATATGCGATCTTATTACTCAGATTACGTAAGAACATATCCTCCTTTCTATCTTTGAAATCATTGTTAAGAAGAGAGTATTGGTATATCTTCTTTTCTTGCCTATCATACATCAGATCGGTAGAAGGGAATCCTTCATCTTTCCCAAAATCATATTCTTTTTTTACCGTCTGCATAAAATAATAACGGTCTGTAAGAACACCGGGGAAAAGAAAGACCTCCGGCTCCATGACTTGCACAGAAGGGACTCTTGCCATAAAAGGACGAACATCATTATCCGGTTGATACAAATATATAGTATCAGCGGAAGGTTCTGTCAATACCCAGCCGTTTTGAAAAGGAACAATAAACCCGTTTGGGGGAAAATTTACAAGACCGTCTTTCGCAATCACCACTGATTTTCTTTTCCCGTAAGCAATCTCAATATCCTTTATACTCCCATCCTGTTTGGATAATAAGAAAAACGAATTTGCTGGCCCCTCGTTTCCAGGTACGCCAATCTCCTCTGATAAAAAATAGTCTTCATTATAATCATAAAAAACAAATGCGCCCTGCTTATTATATGAAACGGTTCTTTTATAATTACCTTCCAAATCATAGACTTGTATCCTACTGGAAAAAGGGTCGTTCACAAACAACTCGTTCTTATCCTCGTTTAAAAGGACACTAAAAGGTAAAACATACTCTTCTGGACCCTGCCCCCTATGGTTAATATTCTTCACTCCCTTACCGGTCGCTCTGTCAAAAAGCAAGACTTCTCCCTCCTTTGTATTCACCACAGTTATAAGATCCTTACCAACATCCATCACTCTGCCTTTCACAAGAAATTCGTCAGTAGTTTCCAAAGGAACATATTCCACATCCATGAAGTCCTGAAGAATCAATTCCTTTTTCGGATAATTTGCCGTAACATCAACCGTGATGAGATCATCTACCGGTTGTCTATTAGCTTCTCCACATCCAATCAACAGAAATGAGAGCAGTATTGAAATTGTAATTCGTCCTTTCATATGAATATTATTATGGGTTAAGCCATAAATGTACATCTATTTCAGGACAATAAAAAGTAATCATATCTTTTTTCAAAGATATGGATACAAAAAAAGGCGATCCGAGAACCGCCTTTCACATGATATATCGATTTATTAAAACTCCGATGTAAAATGGAACTTAATATCCGGGAAATCTTGCTGAGCCATCGTCAGGACATATCCCGAATCGGCCAGGTAGACATCGCGTCCTTCTTTGTCGAGTGCCATATACTGGGCTTTGCGCCGTTTGAAGTTTTCGAGAGCGACGGCATTGTCGCTTTCGATCCAGCAGGCTTTATAAAGGCTGATCGGTTCCCACTTACACTGCGCGCCATATTCATGCAGCAAGCGGTACTGGATAACCTCGAACTGCAACTGTCCGACCGTACCGATAATCTTGCGACCGTTGAACTGGTTCGTGAAAAGCTGTGCGACACCTTCGTCCATCAGCTGCTCAATACCCTTGTTCAGCTGCTTTGCTTTCATCGGATCGGCATTCTCGATATATTTGAACATCTCGGGGGAGAAGCTCGGCAAACCCTTAAAGTGAAGATCTTCGCCGGAAGTCAGCGTATCGCCGATCTTGAAGTTTCCGGTATCCGGCAGACCGATGATATCGCCGGCAAAGGCCTCATCCACCACTTCTTTCTTTTGCGCCATGAAAGCCGTCGGGCTGCTGAAACGCATCATCTTGCCGAAACGGACATGCTTATAGTTCGCATTACGCTCGAAGCGGCCGGAACAAATCTTGACGAAAGCAATGCAACTGCGGTGGTTCGGGTCCATATTGGCATGAATCTTGAAAATGAAGCCGGAGAAGGTATCCTCTTCCGGATCGACCACACGCTCCACTGCTGCAACGGGACGGGGGGAAGGGGCGATGTTGATAAAACAATCCAGCAATTCCTTCACCCCGAAGTTATTCAAGGCAGAACCGAAGAACACCGGCGCGATATCACCCTTCAGATAGGTAGCGACGTCAAATTCCGGATAAACGCCTTCTATCAGTTCGATATCGGAACGCAGCTTTTCGGCCTGTTCCGGTTCGATATAAGTTTCCAGTTCCGGGCTGCTGATATCCTTAAACTCTACGTTCTCCGTCACATATTGCTTGCTCGGCGTGTAGAGGTTCAGTTTCTGTTCGTATATATTATAGACACCCCGGAAGCGCTGTCCCATGTCGATCGGCCAGCTGAGCGGGCGGACGTTGATATGCAGTTCTTCCTCGATCTCGTCTAACAGGTCGAACGGGTCTTTACCGTCACGGTCCATCTTGTTGACGAAAACAATCACGGGGGTCTTACGCATACGGCAGACTTCCATCAGTTTGCGGGTCTGCGCTTCCACACCCTTTGCAGTATCGATCACGATGATAACGCTGTCCACAGCCGTCAGCGTACGGAACGTATCTTCGGCGAAATCCTGGTGACCGGGAGTATCGAGGATGTTGATTTTATGACCGGAATAGTCAAAAGCCATCACGGAGGTTGCGACAGAGATACCACGCTGCTTTTCAATCTCCATCCAGTCGGAAGTTGCCGTCTTCTTGATCTTGTTGGACTTTACGGCACCTGCCACGTGAATGGCACCACCAAAGAGCAATAGTTTTTCGGTAAGAGTCGTCTTACCGGCATCCGGGTGGCTGATAATAGCAAACGTTCTTCTTCTCTCAATCTCTTCTGAATACTGACTCATTGTTATTTATCTTATTTCGTTTTGTTACTTATTTGGAAAGCGTATTTATACACCTACGCAAACTCGCTTCCCAATGAGGAATACTGATGTGATATGTCGCTTTAATCTTCGCTTTGTTCAGGACGCTGAAATGCGGGCGGGCTGCCTTTGCCGGATAATCTTTCGATTCGATCGGAAGGACATGGCAGGAAGCATTCCCCAACTCCATGATCTTGACCGCAAAATCGTACCAGCTGCAAACGCCTTCATTGGAGAAATGATAGATACCCGGAACGAAAGCGCCTTCCTCAGCCTGCACCAACACAGTTAGGATAGCCGCCGCCAAATCACCTGCATACGTCGGTGAACCGACCTGATCGAAGACAACCGACAGCTGTTCACGTTCACCACCTAACCGCAACATCGTCTTGACAAAGTTATTCCCGAACTCGGAATACAACCATGCCGTACGGATAATCACCGCATCCGGACAAACCGCTAACAACGCCTCTTCCCCCGCTAACTTCGTACGCCCGTAGACAGAAGCCGGACAAGTCGCATCCGTTTCCACATACGGAAGATGGTTCGTACCGTCGAACACATAATCCGTAGAGACATGTATCACCCTCGCCCCTACGGCACGGGCCGCTTCGCCCAGGTTCTTCACCGCATCGCGGTTGATGCGGAGGCAAAGTGCTTCGTCATCCTCAGCCCTGTCGACAGCCGTATAAGCGGCACAGTTCAGGATATAGTCCGCTTTCTTTTCCCGCACGAACGCATCCACCGCCGGAGCGTCGCAGATATCGAGCGTGTCCACATCCGTAAACACGAATGCAAACTGCGGATAGCCGGCAGCCAGCAGACGGATCGAGTTGCCTAATTGCCCGTTAGCCCCTGTTACTAATATCGTCTTCATCTTGTTTTTATTCTTCTAATTTCAGTTCCCCATTCATATCTTCACGATACTTCTCGGCCAGAAGCGCCAGGAACGAACTGATTTGTTTGATACCCTCCATCGTCTCGGGACTGATCTCCTTGCCCTGCATCTTCAGCATCAGGAAACCGTAAATGGCATTAAAGCAAGTTTCCAGTTCAGGCAATTCTTCGCCGCCCGATTTGGCACGGAGCTGGACGATATAAGGGAGTGTTTTATAATAAGCCGCGCCGTAGACCATCTCTTTCGGCGATTTCAGAAGCCGCAGGTGCAGGTCGGTCAGGGCGATAATCACATTCCGGTTCAACTGGATGTGTCCCTTCTCCTTCACCCCTTCGGAACGCATCATCTCGATCAGCTCCTCATACCAACGGGCAATCTCTTCCTTCACCTCTTCCGGCTGGTCGTAGCGGTCTACCACCGTGCGGCGGATAGAATCCATATCGAAGTTGTTGGCACGTATCAGGTCTTCCACCTGCCACATGTACAACAGATACTCGGCAATGTTTTCTTTTCTTTTTTGTCTCGCAATAATCATGGTTGCAAAGATACACTATATTCGGATAATGCCTGATAAAAATCCGCATCTTTTACACCTAACTGGCGGCAGGCCAGGCGGGCAGCATTCAAATTAATCAGGAAAAAGCGGTCCGGAATATAGACGGGGAAATCTCCGTAGCGAGTTTGCAGGAAGGTCTTTCCCTCTTTCTCGATCACGACATGCTCGTCATAGGGCATGGCCGTAATATCTTCGCGTACCTCCTGCGCAAGCTGTTTCACGACCGGGTCACCGTCGAAATAGATCAGCTTGCCTTCGCGCTCGATCGACGAGGCAAACGTACGGAAAGTCGTATGATAGGCTTCCGGCGTGGCATGGTCGGTGGCGGAAGTCCACATCAGGTTTGTCAGGATTGCAATGTGAGGGCGATAGAACTCGAGCTGGAAGCGTTTCTCTAAAGCAGACGTGACATGCTCATCGCCCTCGATAATCGCGATCCGGGCTTCATAGCTCAGATGTACACGGTTAGGCAACAAAGGCACTTCGCTGGTCAACGCATAATCGAACGCAAGTTTTTGCCGCTTCAGGGCGCAGACAATCATCGAAATGATTGTTTTCTTTCCCCGGCTGCCGGCAACAACGACCCGCGTCTTCTCTTTCGTCCGTTGAAAAATAAATTCAGGAATCGAAAGCACTAATAATCCCAGTTCCTTTGCACGTATCAGTTCGGGATTGTCCTGCCGGACCGTAGCCCCCAATACGACAAATTGTATATCTTTAGTTAATCTCTCCGGAAACCATCCGTCTCCATGGCAGGTACAACCTTCTTTATCCAGTCTGGCAAGCGTCGCATCGGCCAGCCCGTCACCGGATACACTGACTTCGTACCCTTTTTGGTGAATAGCCAAGGCCAAATCAAACAACAGAGGCTCGGTTACGGAGATTAAATGAACTTTTCGCATCACTCAGATTTTGCTGGCAAAGGTAAACAATTTCATTTACCCGTTGTATGGGAACGGAAGAAAAAACTTCCCTATATTTGTATCAAAAAGTATAATTTATGGATATTCAACTAATAGACACAGGGTTTTTCTACGCTGACGGCGGTGCCATGTTCGGCGCCATACCCAAGACAGCCTGGAGCCGGCGTTATCCAAGCAACGAGCAGAACGGCTGTGTCCTGGCGATGCGCAGTGTCCTGGTCCGCGACGACAACGGGCGCATCATAGTGATCGACAACGGAGCGGGCGACAAACACCTGAAACAGCTCAGCTATTACAACTTCTTCGACCTTGCCGATCTGGGTGAAGAGCTTCAAAAGCGGGGAGTCGCATGCGAGGAAGTTACGGATGTCATCCTTACCCACCTCCATTTCGACCATTGCGGCTACACCACCCGAAAAACACAACAGCCAGGCTACGCGCTCTCCTTTCCCAACGCCACGCATTGGGTGAGCCGGCGGCAATGGGAAAATTTTCTCCACCCGAATGCGCTTGAAAAGGATTCTTATTTCATTGAAAATATGCAAGCTGTCGAGGAAAGCGGCAAACTATGTTTAATAGATGGAGAAACACAGCTTTGCTCCGCCGTCAACCTACGTCTTTTCGACGGACATACGCCCGGACAGATCGCGCCTTACATCACGACACCCGAACGCACCTACGTCTTTGCCGGCGACGTCATCCCGCTCGCCGCCAGCGTGTCGCCCGAATGGATTTCGGCCTACGACACCTACCCTGTCCTCTCCTACCGCGAAAAAATCCGTATGCTGGAAGAGGCTGCCCGCGAGAAACAGGCGCTTATTTATTGCCACGACGCCTATACGCGTTGCAGCACGGTGAAAAAGGTTAACGATTTCTACAGGAAAGAGGATGTAATTAAGATATGAAGCCCTATATTGGGATAGCAGTTATCAGTTCTGTTCCGACAAGGCAATCTTCCGGTATTCCGCAGGAGTGATACCATAATGTTTGCGGAAAAGGCGATAAAATGTTTCGACCACATTGAAACCGCAGTTCAACGCAACGGCTTCGACAGTCAGTTCAGGGT
Source organism: Parabacteroides sp. AF48-14 (assembly GCF_003477465.1). Classification (NCBI taxonomy): domain Bacteria; kingdom Pseudomonadati; phylum Bacteroidota; class Bacteroidia; order Bacteroidales; family Tannerellaceae; genus Parabacteroides; species Parabacteroides sp. AF48-14. The sequence goes on along the minus strand of NZ_QUDI01000041.1, from coordinate 14,449 downwards.
GTTTCTCCAACAACCTGCGAGCCTCATCGAGTTGCATCGTCCGGACATATTCCATCGGAGTTTTTCCAATAACGGTCTTTACTGCTTCGTTCAGTGCGTTTTTGTTCGTACCGAGAGCCGAAGCGATCTCGTCACGGGCGAGATTCGCGTTAAAAAGGTTATTGTCCTTAAGCAGATACTCCCGCAATTGCGCAACCAGTTTACGCTGCTGGCTGCTGCCGGGCAGTTCTTCGGCAGCAGCCAAACTCGTATCCTCCACCGGTGGAGGCGTGACGGACAGCAATGATAATTCGTTCGCCATCCGGTCTTGCTCTTTGATTTGCCTGTACAGGTTACGGTTCTTAGCGGCAATGATACGGTTATAGTAGACAACCCCGGCAAGCAGCAGGACGAGGAAGAGACAGAGACCAAGCGCGAAAAGGAAATAAATCCGGTTGCGTTCTTTCTCGGCAACATATTTGTCCACCTCATACTGTGTACGGATCTCATCGAGCTTGGCGTTATAGTCCCTATTAAAATCCGCATTCCGCTCCTCAATAAATTTGTAAAACAGTTCAACCGCTTTCTCCGGCTCATCCATCTGGATAAGAGTCATCAGTTTCAATCCTTTCGCTTCGAGCCTGTTAGGATATTGTTCTATTGCTTTGTCTAACATTTCGAGCGCTTCGTGATAGCGCTTTTTCCCGTAAAGGACATGTCCACGTTCCTTGTATAGTTTGACACTACCTTTCGTAGCACTGTCTACTTTATTAATGTAGAGCTGCGCCTTGTCGAATTCATTCATTTGGCGGTATAAATCGATGTAACTGAACCAGAGGTTGCACCAGGCTGACAGTTGCGGAGACTTTGCTGCAGCTTCGAAACGGCGGTTCACCTCCTCGGTTTCGCAGGCAGCCTTCAGGGCATCGTCATAGCGCTCCTGGGCGATGAGATTCGTCACAAGATGGTAAGAAACGGTTGCCAGCATATTTAGATAGGATGTTTGATCTTGCAGCATGTCGATACTCTCGCGCAGGCACTTCTCTTCCTCGGGATACCGCCTCTGAAAGGTATATATCCTGGAGATGTCGTGCAGTATTACTCCCATTCCGGCACGGTTGTTCTGTGCTTTTGCGTAGTTATAAATACTGTCGGCCTTAACAAGGGCTTTTTCATACTCTCCCTGTCGACTATAGGCATTGATAAACTGACTACACACCAAGTAATAGTTTTTCCACAATTCATTCTTTGCGAGGAAATCGAGAGTGGCAGGGGCCTGACGGATCACTTCGTCATAAAGGCCTTTGCTACTGATTGCCGCCAGACGGTTGTGGAGGATAACTCCTTGCTCCTTCAGGTCTCCAAGCTTCCGGGCATCGGCATTCATGGCATCGTAAATGGTAAGGATCGTATCAAGCACCTGGTCTTTATTTACTTCCAACTGATAAAGGCCAACCAGCTTCCTATTGGCTGCCAGCCGCTCGGCTCCTTCTGTTTTTGAAACGACAAGCCGCAGAGAATCTTTTGCCCGCTGACGGGAATTTTGCGCCGAAAGGGACGAAAAAAGGAACAGGAACAGGGTTCCCCATAGAACAACCGGGCTGACGATGTTTTTCATAATGTCACTTATTTACTTTGTTCTCTACAAATATACTGCTTTATTCCATTAGAACAATCAAAAACAAGAATTTGCTTCTCCCTGAATTGACAAATCGCCATATTGCATAAAGAGAAGAAATATGAACTTGGTCAAGGATGGTTTGCCGGTTTTTCACTATCTTTGGCAACATCATTCAACTTAATTTTTTAAACGCATGAACAAACTAACGAAGTACGCATGTATCCTGACAGCTATTGCCGGAGCAGTAGCCTGTTCGGATGGTCAGAAAGCACAAGGCGATTACGCCGTCATTCCGCTGCCGCAAGAGGTGGCTGTACAGGGCAGTGCCCCGTTCCTGTTGAAACCCTCCACGCCTATCACCTATCAGGAAGGCGATGCGGAAATGGAACAGACCGCACGTTTCCTCGCCTCCTATATCAAAGAGGTAACCGGTTATGAACCGAAAGTAACGGCGGGAGATGCCGGCAAGGGTATCCACCTGTCTATCGCTTCTGACATCCAAAACAAGGAAGGCTACCGCCTACTGGTGAGCGAGAACGGTGTCGAGATTGCAGGCGCTTCCAACGCCGGTATTTTCTATGGCGTACAGACGTTGCGCAAATCGATCCCTGTGGCGGCAGACGGCATGCAGGTCGAACTGCCGGCAGTCAGCATCAACGACTATCCGCGTTTTCCGTATCGCGGGATGCATCTCGATGTTTCACGCCATTTCTTCCCGACGGATTCGGTCAAGAAGTTTATCGACATTCTTGCCTTGCACAATATGAACTCCTTTCACTGGCATCTGACCGACGACCAGGGCTGGCGCATTGAGATCAAGAAATATCCGGAACTAACACAAATCGGCTCCAAACGCAAAGAGACGGTGATCGGACGCAACTCCGGGAAGTATGACGGACAGCCTTACGACGGCTTCTATACGCAGGACGAGATACGCGACGTCATCGCCTACGCAAAGGAACGTTTCATCACGATCATTCCCGAAATCGACCTGCCGGGCCACCAGTTGGCAGCCCTTGCCACTTATCCCGAGTTAGGATGTACGGGAGGTCCGTATGAGGTATGGACGCAGTGGGGCGTGTCGGACGATGTGATCTGCGCCGGAAACGAGAAGTCCATGCAATTCCTGGAAGACGTGCTCGCCGAAGTGATCGACCTCTTCCCCTCCGAATATATCCATATCGGCGGTGACGAATGCCCGAAAGTACGTTGGCAGAAATGCCCGAAATGCCAGGCGCGCATCAAGGCGGAAGGTATCAAGGGAGACAGCAAGCACAGTGCCGAAGAGTATCTGCAAAGCTATGTGATCTCACGCATGGAAAAGTTTGTCGAAAGCAAAGGACGCCATATCATCGGCTGGGACGAGATACTGGAAGGCGGACTGGCTCCGAATGCAACGGTGATGAGCTGGCGCGGTGTCGGCGGCGGTATCGAGGCAGCCAAGCAACAGCACAACGTGATTATGACTCCGAACTCTTACCTCTATTTCGACTACTACCAGTCGACTGACACGGAACACGACCCGCTGGCGATCGGCGGCTACCTGCCTCTCGAACGTGTCTACTCGTTTGAGCCGACAGACGGAATACCGGAAGAATACCGGAAGTATGTGATCGGTGCACAGGCAAACCTCTGGACGGAATATATCCCGACGTTCAGCCAGGTGGAATATATGATCATGCCGCGTATGGATGCCTTGGCGGACGTACAATGGTCGAACGCCCCGAAAGCTTATAAAGCGTTCTTGCCCCGCCTCGTCCGCATGACGAAACTGTATGACCGCCTGGGCTACAACTATGCCAAACATATCTTCGACATCCGCGCTTCCTTCGCCACCGACGGCGACAAAGGCGAAGTGGTTGTCACACTCGAAACGGAAGGCGATGCCGATATCCATTATACGCTCGACGGTAGCGAACCGAACACGGCCAGCCCGAAATACGAAGCGCCTCTCCGCATCAAGGAGAACGTAGAGATCAAAGCGGTCGCCATCCGTCCGACCGGCTACAGCCGCATCTTCTCCGAAAAGATCGACTTCAACAAGGCAACGGCCAAACCGGTCACCTTGCGGGTAACTCCCAGCAAAGGCTACGACTTCAACGGCGGTCCGGAACTGACCGACGGCCTGAGCGGTAACGATAACTACAAGACCGGACGCTGGCTCGGCTTCCAAGGCAAAGACGTGGATGCTGTCATCGACCTGAAAGAGCCGACCGAATTCAGCCGGGTCGCTTTCAACACGAATGTCGTGAAAGGCGACTGGATCATGGGCGCTGCCGGCATAACCGTAAAAGTATCTGACGACGGCCAGACCTTCAAAGAGGTAGCCGCCAAGACAATCCCGTCTTTAGGCAAGGACGACAAAGACGGACTTTACCCGCAGGAAATCACTTTCACCCCGGTCAAAGCCCGCTACGTCGAAGTCATCATCAAGAGCGACAAACTCCCGGCATGGCACGGCGGTGCAGGCAATCCGGCGTTCTTGTTTGTGGATGAGATCAATATTCAGTAATAACACATATTCCATGAAAAGAAATATTCTTATCCTATCTGCACTTTGCGCCTGTTGCAGTCTGTTTGCTGAGGAGGTGACGGTGAAACAATTCAGGTATGCAGGGCCATACGAAATAAAGAAACCCTTCCTTGCCGACAGCCTCGACGTGAACAGTAAGAAATTCACAGAGAAAGAGCTGCTAAAAACTGCTGTCCCGTTCGACAACGTGCGGGAAAGCGCACAAACGTTGGATGCCGGAACAGCGGCAGGACAAGCAGATGCCTACTCCGTCAGCCTTGTTTCGTTCTATTTGAACAGTGACCGCTATACCGACGGAACTTTGCTGATCAGCGGACCGGAGACATACGAAGTCTATCTCGACAATGCGAAACAGACACCCGCCAACGGCGAAATCAAACTGACACTCGAACCCCGCCGCTACGAAGTCGTTATCAAATATCTCGCGATTCCGGGCAAAACGAACGACGCACCGAAAGCTACCTTTAAAACAGATAGCAAAGCAGTCGTCACGGCTACAACCAGTCCCGAAAAGCGATATACCCTGAACGACGTTTTCGACGGGACACGTCTTCGCTCCGTCAGCCTCTCACCTAACGGGAAATACCTGTTGACGGCCTACCAGACGACCTTCACCGGTGGCGAAACCGAATCGTTCCAGCAAGTGACCGACCGCGCCACCGGACAAGTTCTGATGGAAAGCGGCAGCAACCATTATAGCTGGATGCCCCGCAGCAACCGCCTCTACTACACCCGTAAAGGGATGCAGGGAAAAGAGCTGGTCACCGTCGACCCGGCAACAAAGGCGGAAACCGTCCTTGCCTCTAACCTTCCCGACGGTTGGTTCAGCTTTGCCCCGACAGAAGACTTCCTGCTCTTCAACGTGTCCGAAGAAGGGCCGAAAAAAGGAGAAGACCTGCAGGAGATCCTTGTACCCGACGACCGTCAGCCGGGCTGGCGCACCCGCTCGTTTATCCATAAATACGACCTGGCTACCGGCCTGTTCCAGCGCCTTACCTACGGACACACATCCACTTCGATCAACGACATTTCGGAGGACGGGCGCTACATGCTCTTTACATGTAGCGAACGGGATTTAACAAAACGTCCCTTCGCCACCACCCTGCTCTACCGGATGGATTTGCAGACACTTGAGACGGAATTGCTGCTGAAAGATCCGTTCATCAGCTATGCCCAATTCTCGCCCGACGGCAAGCAGCTCGCAATAGCGGGTTCCGGCGAAGCGTTCAACCAGATCGGTTTGAATATCGCTCCGGGACAGACCTCCAATATGGGCGACGGGCAGCTTTTCCTCTACGATCCCGCAAGCAAACAGGCAACAGCTGTCACCAAAAACTTCGACCCGGCTGTCCAGCGCTTCGTCTGGAGCAGAGCCGACAAACAGATCTACCTGCAGGGAGAAGATAAGGATTGCGTGCGCCTTTATGTCTTGAATCCGGCAAACGGGTCGATCAGCCCCGTACCGTTGAAAGAAGATATCCTCTCGGATTTCACACTGGCCAACACGGCGCCCGAACTGGTCTACTTCGGTGAAAGTGCCTCCAACTCGCAACGTCTCTACTCCGTCAATCTGAAGAAGAACACTTCCGTTTGCCTGAAAGACCTCTCTGCCGGCATCCTGAAAGATGTGACACTGGGAGAAGTGCACGACTGGAATTTCCAGGCGGCTGCGGGCGATACGATCTACGGGCGTTATTACCTGCCTCCTCATTTCGATGCAAACAAGAAGTATCCGATGATCGTCAACTACTACGGCGGCACCAGCCCGACGGAGCGTTCACTCGAAAACCGGTACCCGTCGCACGTATATGCCGCATTGGGATATATCGTTTACATCATCCAGCCCAGTGGGGCAACCGGTTTCGGACAGGAATTTGCCGCCCGCCACGTGAATGCGTGGGGTAAACGCACGGGAGACGAAATCATTGAAGGAACAAAGAAATTCTGTGCGGAACATCCGTTTGTCGATGCCGGAAAGATCGGCTGTATCGGCGCTTCCTACGGTGGTTTCATGACGCAGTACCTACAAACGAAGACGGATATCTTCGCCGCCGCTATCTCGCACGCCGGGATCAGCGACATCACCAGCTATTGGGGCGAAGGCTACTGGGGATATTCCTACAGCGCCTTGGCAAGTGCCAACAGCTATCCCTGGAATGCACGGGATATGTACACACTGCAAAGTCCTTTGTTCAATGCAGACAAAATCAACACGCCGATTCTGTTCCTGCACGGTTCAGTCGACACCAACGTGCCTATCGGCGAAAGTATCCAGATGTTTACAGCGCTGAAACTGTTGGGCAAACCGACCGCTTTCGTCCAGGTCATGGGGCAGAACCACCAGATATTCGACTATAAGAAACGGGCCGAATGGAATAAAACAATCTACGCCTGGTTTGCCAAATGGTTGAAAGACCAGCCGGAATGGTGGGAGGCGATGTATCCGGAGAAGGCGCTTTGAGAATTAAGAATTAAAAATTAAGAATTATAAAAGAGGGTATGGCAGAAGTCCTGTAAGGACAACGGTCACACCCTCTTAATCTTAGCAAGAACTAATACTAACTTAACAAACCTCTCATTCTATCTTCAAAAGCAGACAAAGCCGCTTTTGCCCCTTCGCCCATTGCTATGATAATCTGTTTATAAGGAACGGTCGAGACGTCGCCGGCGGCATAGATGCCGGGAACATTTGTCCGGCAATGTGCGTCGATCACAATCTCTCCCGGTTTATTCGTTTCGACAACATCACGGAAGGCGCCACTGTTGGCTGCCAAACCGATCTGCACGAAGATTCCGTCCAGGTCGATCACCCGTTCCGCTTCCGTTTTACGGTCTTTTACACGAAGGCCGATTACTTTATCACCGTTACCGATCACTTCCAGAGATTGGGAGTGCAGGAATACTTCCACATTCGGCAGGCTTTTCAGTTTTTCCTGCAATACCTGATCCGCTTTCAGTTCGTCCATAAATTCCAGCACCGTCACTTTGGAACAGATACCGGCCAGGTCGATCGCAGCTTCGATACCGGAGTTGCCTCCACCGACTACCGCGACATGCTTGCCTTTATAGAACGGGCCGTCGCAATGCGGACAGAAAGCGACACCCCGCCCGATATATTCCGCCTCACCGGGAACATTCAGTTTGCGCCAGCTTGCCCCCGTAGCAACAATAACGGCAGAAGCCGAAAAGCGTTCACCGGTAGAAGTTGTCAATATCGTTGATCGCGATGGAGACAGACGGCCGTCTGTCTCTACGGACACGGAAACAATGCGCCGGTGTTCCAGTATGTCGATCGGATAATCGTTGATATGCGTGCGGAGGTCATTCGCCAACTGTTCGCCTGTCGTATGGGGAACAGAGACGAGGTTCTCGATGCCGACCGTCTCCTTGACCTGTCCACCGACACGTTCGGCTACGACAGCGACACTCAGGCCCTTACGCGCCGAATAGATAGCAGACGCCGCACCGGCAGGACCGCCTCCCACTACTATCACATCATAGTTCTTAACAGGTTTTTCAACAGAGTTATCAACAGTCTCTTCATTAATCCCATACTGGGCTTCGAGTTTGGAAAGCAGTTCGCCGAAATCGCTACGGCCTACGTGAATCAGTTTTCCGTCGGCAAAGACAGAAGGGACGCCTTGCACCTTCATCGCCTCTACCTCTTTCTGGTTGATAGCGCCGTCTACCGTTTCATGTGTAATCTGGCTGTTGAGCGTCGTCATGACGTTCAATGCCTGCACTACATCCGGGCAGTTGGTACAAGTCAGCGACACATAAGTGGTCAGCTTGATCGGGCCGTTCAAGGCGCTAACACGGGCGCGGATGCTTTCATCCGGTATATTTTTACCCTTTCCGTCACTATTCAGGATAGCTAATAGCAGGGATGTAAATTCATGTCCATTGGGCACTGCACGAAACCGGATACCGGTGGGCGCACCATCTTTTACGATTGTAAACTGAAGCCCCTCACCATCTGAGATATGGCATGACAGATGATCCGAACAAGACGCCACATCACCTAACAGTTCGATCAGCTCCTGGCGGCTTTCGTGATTGGGAGATACTTCTATCTCAAATACATATTGGGAAGCCAGCCCGGAAAATATTCCGGAAAGCTGGCTTTTCATTGCAGAATCTAACATAGCTTTAGATCTTACCAACCAAGTCGATGCTCGGTTTCAGAGTTGCTTCACCTTTCTTCCATTTTGCAGGACAAACTTCATTCGGGTGGGAAGCTACAAACTGGGCAGCTTCAACCTTACGAAGCAGTTCGTCTGCGTTACGGCCGATGCCGTTATCGTGTATTTCGGCAATCTTGATCTTACCTTCCGGATTCACCAGGAATGTACCGCGGTATGCCATACCTTCCTCTTCGATCATCACACCGAATGCGCGACTCAAAGCGCCTGTCGGGTCTGCCAACATCGGGTATTTGATCTTACGGATCGTTTCGGAAGCATCATGCCATGCTTTGTGTACGAAGTGGGAGTCTGTGCTTACGGAATATACTTCAACACCCATTGCCTGGAATTTATCGTACTTGTCGGCCATGTCCACCAATTCGGTCGGACAAACAAAGGTAAAATCGGCAGGATAAAAGAAGAATATGGCCCATTTGCCTTTGATATCTTCGCTGCTTACAGTCTTGAAATTACCATTCTGAAATGCCTGTACTTTAAACTCGGGTGCTTGTGAATTAATAATCGGTTCCATGATTTTTACTATTTAAATTTGTTACTACTATTTTTTGATTACAGCACAAAGGTAAATCGTAAGCCCCTGATTGAAAGAATTTTTCAAATTGATAATTTTTATCCGCCGATAGATGAGTTTCCTTCTCCCCGCGCTCGACGCGGGGCCGCAAAAGAGCAGGAAGTATCAAAATCAAGTGTTTCTGCAGCCTGTATCTTTGCGATCCCGCGTCGAGCGCGGGAACGAGTGGTTCCTATTCGCAACAGGGTTCAGAACAGCAGGCGCCTGTAGTTTCAAACTCTAACGTAGCATGTTGCACCCCGACGTGTTCGAGTTCGTGTTTGATTTCATGTTTGACCGTCTCCATTTGGTTTGTATCCTTGATGACGATATGAGCCGTAAGGGCTGTCTCGGTCGTACTGATTGCCCAAATGTGCAGGTGATGGACATCCTGTACACCGGGAACTTCCCGGATTGCATTTTCCACCTTCCCGATATCCGTTCCCATCGGGACGCCATCTAAGGAAAGACGCAGACTGTCCCGCAACAGTCCCCAAGTCGAATAGATGATAATCAGAGCAATCAACAGCCCGATAACCGGGTCGATCACATACCACCCCGTCCGGGCAATCACCAACCCCGACACAACAACACCCACCGACACCAGCGCATCGGCAGCCATATGCAGATAAGCCCCTTTCACATTCAGGTCTTTGTCTTTATCCTTCATAAACAGCCAGGCGGTTACGGCATTGATCACCACCCCGATTCCGGCAACCCACGCGATCGCATCGCCTTCCACCGGCTGCGGATGAAACAACTTGCCGACACTCTCGCCGATAATAATCCCGACAGCGACCAACAGGATCACCGCATTGAGCAAAGAGACCAACACCGTACTCTTCTTATATCCGTATGTATAGCGGGAAGTGGGTTGTACCTTCGCCAGCCGGAAAGCCAGCATCGCAAGCACCAGGCTCGCCACATCGCCCAAATTATGTCCGGCATCAGACAGCAAACCAAGCGAATTATACCAGAACCCGGCCAGAAACTCGGCTACGACAAATACTAAATTCAAAGAAATACCAATGATAAAGGCTTTATTCAAAGAAGTTATTTCGTGATGATGATCATGATGATGTTCGTGTTGATGTCCCATATTCGTATGCTTTTTAATTGATAACAATACGGTACAAAGCTATGTTTTTTCAAGTCACGTTGTTATACCCATTTATAGGTATTTCGCAATCTAAAGGCCATATTTCTTGAAGATCGCCTTGGCATTAGCCAAACGTTCGGCGGAAAGAGGCTCGACACCTTTTAAGGGGTATTCCATACCCTGCGCCTCATATTTATAAGCGCCCATCGTATGGTAAGAAAGGAGTTCCGCTTTCTGTACCATCTTATAACAGCTGATATAGCGGGCAAGCGCCTCGAGCGAAGCGTCATCATCGGTCAGGCCGGGAACAACGACATGGCGAATCCAGACCGGAATCTGCCGGCGTTCAAGTTCATCCAGGAAATGCAGAGTGTTCTCCCCTCCGACTCCGGTCAGGCGGGGATGCAGTTCGGCATCTATCGTTTTGATATCCAGTAAAACCAGGTCCACATATTCGAGTACCTCCAACGCTTTCGCTGAACAGATATAGCCGGACGTATCCAACGCCGTATGGATGCCGTTCTCACGGCAAAGACGGAAAAACTCTTTCAGGAAAGCCGGCTGCAACAGAGGTTCGCCACCGGTTACGGTAACACCGCCTTTGGCTATGAAATTCTTATAACGCAACACCTCGGCAAACAGGTCACCAGGTTCACGAAAATGGGACGTGTCCCGATTTTTTTCGCTCCCGTCCCGTTTTTTTTCCCACGTGTCCGGATTATGGCAATACAGGCAGCGAAGCGGACAGCCCTGCATAAAGACGACAAAGCGAATTCCGGGACCGTCGACGGTCCCGAAACTCTCTATTGAATGTATTCTTCCTAACACTATAAGGCGCTGTTGATTGTTCGTGAGATGACGTCGAGCTGCTGTTCGCGGGTCAGTTTCACAAAGTTTACGGCATAACCGGAGACGCGGATCGTGAGTTGCGGATATTTTTCCGGGTGTTCCATTGCGTCCAACAGCAAGTCTTTGTCGAAGACGTTCACGTTCAGATGTTGTCCGCCGTCGGGTGTGAAATAACCGTCCAGCAGACTCACCAGATTGTTCACCTGTACGGCACGTTCCTTCCCTAAGGTTGCAGGGGAAACGGCGAACGTATAGGAGATACCGTCGTGCGCATGTTGGAAAGGCAGTTTGGCTACGGAGGCCAAAGCAGCAATCGCCCCTTTCCTGTCGCGTCCGTTCATCGGGTTTGCACCCGGAGCGAACGGCGTACCACCCGGACGGCCGTCGGGAGTCGCACCGGTTTTCTTTCCGTAAACCACGTTCGAGGTGATTGTCAGGATAGACTGTGTCGGCGTAGCCTTACGGTAGGTCTGGTGCTGGCGCAGGTATTCCATGAACTTCTCGGTGATCTCGACAGCGATACTGTCGGTACGATCGTCATTGTTTCCGAAAGGCACATATTCACCTTCACGTTCGAAGTCGACAGCCAGACCGCGTTCATCGCGGATCACCTTCACTTTCGTGTCGCGGATAGCGGCCAGCGAGTCGGCAACAATGGAAAGGCCGGCGATACCGGTTGCACGGATGCGCTGCACATCCCCGTCATGGAGGCCCATCTCGAACGCTTCATACGCATATTTGTCGTGCATATAATGGATTATCTTCAACGCATTGACATACACTTTGGCAAGCCAGCGCATCATCTGCTCGTATTTCTCCATCACTTCGTCGTAGTCCAGGTATTCACCGGTAATCGGCTCGAAGCGAGGAGCCACCTGCACGCCCGATTTCTCGTCACGCCCGCCATTGATGGCATACAGCAGACACTTGGCGAGGTTCGCACGTGCGCCGAAATACTGCATCTGCTTACCGATCTTCATCGGAGAGACACAACAGGCAATGCCGTAGTCGTCACCATAGTCCGGACGCATCAGGTCGTCGTTCTCATACTGGATAGCCGAGGTGTCGATCGAGACTTTCGCACAGAACTGTTTCCAGTTCTCCGGCGCATTATTGAACCAAAGCACTGTCAGGTTAGGTTCGGGTGCCGGACCCAAGTTGTACAAGGTATGCAAGTAACGGTAAGAGGTCTTTGTCACTAACGAACGCCCGTCGACGCCCTGCCCGCCCAGCGATTCGGTCACCCAAACAGGGTCGCCCGAGAACAGGTCGTTGTATTCCGGTGTACGCAGGAAACGGACAATACGCAGTTTGATAATAAACTGGTCGATCAGCTCCTGTGCTTCTTCTTCCGTCAGCTTACCTTCACGTATATCTCTTTCGATATAGATATCAAGGAAAGTCGATGTACGTCCTAAAGACATGGCAGCCCCGTCCTGATCTTTCACCGCAGCCAGGTAAGCTAAATACAGGAACTGCACGGCTTCGCGGGCATCCTGTGCCGGACGTGTCACATCGAAACCATAGGCGGCACACATCCGTTCGAACGCTTTCAGCGCATTGATCTGTTCGGTTATCTCCTCACGGCTCTGTATGATTTCTTCAGTCAGTTCCTGAATGTCGAGACGTTTCTGGAAACGTTTCTTTTCTTCGATCAGGATCCGGGTTCCGTAGAGAGGCACACGGCGGTAGTCACCGATAATACGTCCGCGTCCGTAAGCATCAGGCAAACCTGTGATGATAGCCGAACGGCGTGCAGCAACCATTTCGTCCGTATAAGCGGAGAAAACGCCTTCGTTGTGCGTCTTTCTATATTTGGTGAAGATTTCTTTTGTCATCGGGTCCAGATGATATCCGTACGCTTCCAAGCTGTTTTCAACCATGCGGATACCACCTTTCGGAAAGATTCCGCGTTTCAGCGGAGCATCTGTCTGTAGGCCCACAATCACCTCGTTTTCCTTATCGATATAACCGGGACCATAGGTATCGATCCCTTGAGGAAGTTTTGTTTCGGCGTCATATACTCCTTTTTCCCTCTCAACCTTAAACATTTCGGTCAGTTTGTTCCACACTTTCTTCGTCTTCTCCGAAGAGGGTACAAGGAAACTGTCATCTCCGTCGTAAGGTTTGTAATTGTTCTGGATAAAGTCTCTTACATTGATCTCCTTTTTCCAGGTTTCTCCTTTGAACTGCGCCCAGTTCTCGTTTTCAAACTTCATAAGCTTATCTTGTCTAATTCGGTTTAGGCGTGCAAAGATACGCTTTTTCCTGCTATCAGGGAAACACTCTCCTGGCAGATCAGTGTTAAAAGGGGGAAAATACCTATAAATGGGGATAAGAGGGAATAAAAGAATAACTATCTTTGTCGCATTGACTTTCAAAGAAGTAAAACGAGAAAGTCTTTTGTTAGTGACAAGGACTAATATATAAAACAAAAACCCTGAAGTTTGTCTTGCGACAGGGACGACAGGGTATTACATTGCAAATGTAGATATAAGTTAGCATATTTGCAAGTATTTAGATGCAATTTTATTAAACAAATGAAATACAACGAAAGTGTCCGGTTATTATCCGCGTCACGAATAAACAAATATAAAAGCGCTTGTGGTGGAGATAAAGCCAAAACCATACAACTCTATCAGTATAATATAAAATTATGCCAACGATTTTATGGAATCATGAGTATGTTTGAGATTATGCTACGCAATCTAATCAATGAGCATTATCTGACACAATTCCAAGATGCAAACTGGATTATCAATCAAGCCACAGTTGGTAAGTTATAATAAAAAATCAACGAAGCCCCGGCAGCATCTAACTGTCGGGGCTTGTTTTTTGTCTGCATTCGGTCTTCACAGAGGGAAAAGCAGATGAACTTTTAATTTCATTACTTTAGTATTATTAATATTAAATCTGACCGCTTGTTCACCTGTCGCAGGGTAATTGGCGTTGGTATGGGATAAACGGATATTCATCCGTAATGTAGAGACGGACGGCCGTCCGTCTCTACGCGCATCCCGCACAAAACCACGCGGTCGAATTATTTGATTATAATTTCATTCTTATTTCACGATTGCTTTTACAGCTTCTTCGCCTTCGATAGCAACTACGACTACACCGGCAGGAGCAGCGATTGTTGCGTTGTCAGAAGAGATGACTGTGTTAGCAACTGTCTGGCCTAAGATGTTAGTGATAACAACTTTCTTGCCGGCAGCTCCGATGATCTGAACATTACCTTCAGCAGCGATCACTGTTACCTCTGTTACAGAAGGAGCAGATTCGTTGGCTGTCGGAGCTTCTGCTGTTTCTACAGCGACCTTCAAAGCATCAGCCTGGTTGCTGGTAACAACCAATACACCGTTTACATTCTGAACATATTTATTACCGTTCAGGATGTTGTAGTAACCTTCGTTATCTTTGTCTACCAAGAAGTTGAAGCGGTAGATATTTGTCTTAGCTTCCTTCAATGTATCTGCCTTTGCAATATTATTGACGATCAAAGAGTCTGCACCGTAGCGAACAACGTTGCGGAACTGGATTCTTGTCTTATTGTCATAAGAATATTGTTCAGGATTAACCTTAGCAGCACTTGCAGAGTCAGAAGCAACACACA
>NZ_QUDI01000040.1:0-49258 GCF_003477465.1 Parabacteroides sp. AF48-14 | reverse complement strand
TATATATATGCTACTTTCTAAGCTAAAAGCTTATTGTATAATCGTTTTTATCAAAATTGGAATTGTATAATCGTTTTTATCAAAATTGGATATGTCTATTGATATATGTGATTCATTTGAATTAACCACTTCTTCATAAATTAGAATCCCGTTTTGATCATAAATAGATATTAGAATTTCGTTTGAAATCAACCAGAAATCTATTTCTATGTTTTTTTCTTCTAAATAAGCAGAGATAGGTCTGTCAGGGTTAACAGATCTGACAATCTTTCCAGTGTTTTGTCTTACTGCTGATAATTTAATAGGTGAACTTGAGTGTGCCCAGGTTAATGAAGTCCCAATGAGCAACATTGCTAATACTAATGAATGTTTCATGATTTAATAATTAAATGTTAATAGCACAAAGGTATGCCATAAATGTCAGAGGTTTGATTATTTGGCCTTGGTATTTGATTCTGTGAAATTGATATATGTAAATGTTAAATCGTTGATAATTAGGCATAGTTTGTTTTAGTAATTGTCTGAAAGTGATATTTGGGGATTTTATGGTTGTATCAGTATTTTTTCTCTAAGAAATGATGCAATATCAGAACCTGCTTGCATATTAAGTTTTTTACGAATTTCCGTTTTTCGTTTGTGTACAGTGTTTATACTTTGTTCCATTAAGAAAGAAATTTCGGCTGTATTTAGGTCAATGAGGAGCAAACAGCAAAGTTGAATGTCTTTTTCTACTAATATAGGGTATTTAGTTTGTAGGGTTTTAACAAAATCTTTATACAATATATCAAATATTGGATACAATTCTTCCCAATTTAATTGAAAAGGGCGCTGCTCTCCATATATTACTTCATTGAATTTCGAGAGAAATGTTTGGCTTTTTTCTGGATTTTGTGCGTGCATAAGAGCAATTTTTGTTGATAGGTCTAATTGTTTTAGCAGTAAATCTTTTAGTAGTTGTTCTTTTTCTTTTTCATTGAGTTTATCAATGTCTTTAGAAATTGTTTTATGTTTATTGTTTTTTTCTATCAGGCATTGCATTGTATTTAGCTTTTCCTCTGCTTCGTAAAGTCTGTTCTTTTTTGTTCTTTATCTTTTTGTTGTAAGTTGTAATATATGAGTAATAGTGAAAATGATAATATTAGGATTATGAAAGTTGTTATTTTTCTTTCGTATATGAGTAATAGTGAAAATGATAATATTAGGATTATGAAAGTTGTTATTTTTCTTTCGTGTTTTAATTTTTGATTGTTCTCATTGATTTTTTATGTAATTATACTTTTTGTTCTATTTCTGCTAAGGAAGTTTCTCTTTCCTCTTTGTAGATTGAGTCTAAATAATTTGTATATGTTTTATAATATATAAGTGATGAAGCGTAATCCCTTCGTGATTCATCTAAATTGCTTAATGTCTCATAATAAATTGCTTTATTATAAACGTCTTTTGATGCTAGAATATTACTTTCTATTTGTTTTAGGACAAACAAGGCTGAATCTACTTTTTCCATTCCGAGATAAATGTCTGCCAAAATTATATGTTGAGAAAGTATAATACTGTCAGCGTGTAGACTTATTGATTTCTCTATGTACTTTTTTGATTTTTCATACTGCTGATCCTCAAGTAAAAATACACTAAGGTCATTTGATATATTTGCTATTTGTCCCGTGTCGTTTTGTTCGGAAGCTATCGTATATGCTTTTTCTAAATAATATAGTGCACTGTCTAATTGATTCTTTTGCCCAAATATATATCCTACTGATCCTAAAAAAATACTCTCGAATTTTTTCTCTTTAGTTTGTAAACAGTTGTTTAATGCTTGTTTATATGTTGTTATAGCTTTATCGAACATAAATTGTCTGGCATGATATTCAGCCAAATAGTAGTTTGACATACTGCCTAAATGATGGTTTGATGTCATTTTTGCATAGTCGCTAGCTTCTATGTAATATTTATATGCCTCTTGTTCTTTATTGGCATCTTGGAATACACGGCCTGCATAATAATACGCCCACCCTTTGTCCGGAATGTTCGTTTTATCTTGATAATAATTTAAAACATTCATAATCATTGAAGTGTCTTCTCCTAAATTTAGATAGCATTTATCTTTTGCTTTTATATAGATTAACCCATGTGTGGCAATGTTTTCTGGTGAAACTAGAGAGCTCTTTTTTATATTCTCTAGTAAACAGAATGCGCTATCTGGTCTACAGTCTACTAAACGGTTGATTTCATCTAATGACTGTTTAATATTAGGATGATTGCAAGCTAAAAAGGATATCATTATTAGTATTTTCCAATAGTATTTCATATAATTTCGGCCTTTGTATATTATATTTCAAATATAAATATATAAATGAGAGTGTTTGTACTTATTCTTGTTAATTAATGTGATTTTGTGGATGTCAGTAGACCTCTTTCGATCTTAGAGCATTAGCTACAAATTGCGCATTTGTTATTATTGTCGGATAGTTCTTAAAATCAAGTCTTTTAATTGTTGCTCGGTTGGAAGTTGTAACTGGTATTTAGAAACGAAAATCTGTTCGTCCAACCCAGCTGTGGTATATTGCACCAACGCATCGTTTTTGTCTGTTACTAATAGAATACCGATAGGCGGATTATCGTCCGGTTCCATGACTTCGGCTTTGTAGTAGTTTAGGTATGAATAGAGTTGCGATACATGGGCATGATTGAAAGTATCGACCTCAACTCACACAAAATATGACACTTTAAAATCCGGTGGTAGAAAACCATATCAATAAAATAAAATTCATCACCGATAAGGATTCTTTTTTGTCTGGCTTCAAAACAGAAGCCGTTTCCGAGTTCTATGATAAAGTCACGCAAATGGTCGAGCAGAAGTGTCTCGAGTTCCTTCTCTTTAAGCAATGAAGCCCGTTGCTTCGGTATGTTTAGGAACTCGAAAAAATAATCGTCTTTGACGGCATCGGTCACGTTTTGCGGATGTATTTTCTGTTGAATGGTGGCAAACGCATTTTCCATGTTACCGGATAACCCGACACGTTCGTAACTCAATGCCCCTATCTGACGCCTGAGTTCACGAACTGAAAGTCCGGTCTGGATAGTGAGCATTTCGTAATACATACGCTTGACGGGATTGTCAATCTTCGTCAGTTCGATAAAATGAGAGAAAGAAATTGAACTGATTAACTTTTCCGGACTAATACTACTCTCTCGCTTATAATCAGAGTTCTGTAATAAGTGCGACACTGTCGCACTTATTTGCATAGAGTCATTATTTCCGGATTGGTGCGACTGTGTCACACTTATTGGTGTTGCCAAATTATTAATGAGTGGGGCTAATGAAGGATAGACCAAATAAAACTTTCTTGACCATTTGAATAGGGTGTCATTTAGTCCGTTCTGATTTATTCTTTGTTCCAATTTTTTTAAAAGTTGTTCACCATATTGTGCACGATCTTCCCCGTTCTGCTCGAACTCTACGATATAAAAACCGATAAGCCAGTTGCGCACAGTTTGACATTGGTTTACGGCTTTGACCGCACGCTGTTGCAGTTGTTGGTGCGTGTTGGTTATGATAGTTGCTAATTGTTCAAAATTCATATTGTGCTATTTTATATGTCGGTATAAAATGTTTAGGTTAATGCTCGGTCACGGGAGAAGTCGGGGTCTCGCTGTGACCGATTGGCAAATATAGTGATTATTATCGGACAATTCATCGTGCCTGTCAGGTCTGCCTCTCTTTTTCTTCTGCTGCACCACATCCTCGTAGATGGTAGCTACCCGGCTGCGGCTGAAAAAGGTGGCAATGGAGCGGTTCGAACATTGGAGGCTGTTGAGGTTGCCGATGGACGAAGAAAGGCGCTCCACAAAAGTCATGACTTGGGGCGTTTCTAATATCTCTCAGTTCTCGATAGCAGAGTCTGAATAAGTATTTCTGAAATTTCAGGAATTTCTTATTTCGTAATAAATACAGGCATCGGATGGAAACCGGATAAATATCCGGATTCTGTTCGATGCTTTTTTTGAGCGTATGAAGATTTTCCTTTGGACGATTTTCTCGGCTAATAAATAAATTTTAGTGTTTTCATAATTTCTCTACTTCTTCTATTTGATACTGTAAATAACTATTATCGCCATAATACAACTTCAAATCATCGTCCGAAGAAATATAAGATATGATTTTACCAAACAATTTCATATACATTTTCTCGAATTCAATGACGTTAGGCTCCAGACTTCCAAGCTGGGTCATCGTATATTTGAATGATATTTTTCCGGATATGGGGTCTATGTCAAATGTTCCGTCTAACTGGTTTACTCCGACTAAACCACGAAATGTTCCGTCCTCTTCTAGAATCAAATATGCAGTCTTACAATTTCCGGGAGTTGCCACTTCTGCTCCATTTTCGACTATTGCGGTCAGTTGCCATTGTTGTTCTGTTTCTATCTGAGTTTGCTCTTCCGGATTATCCGAATCATCGCTGCAACCAAAGCATACAGCTAAACATAAGAACACGCAGACTCTTTTTATTAACTAAAACTTCTATTTACCATGATACTTTAATTATTCAGTTAAAATTATTCAACACACTTCTCTTGCTAAAAAGACAAGCCATCAGAATACAAATACAACAGCAAAAGCTAACAATACTTCAAATGTAAACATTTATTTGTGATAAAACAATAAATTTGCAAAAAGTTTAGGGTGTTGTTTATGTGAGATCAGATACCACCCCTATTTCCATGCCAGTGTATTAACTTTCAACTCTTAACTTCCAATTTTCAACTTTCCCGGGGGGGCTTATTGTATAAAACGTATTTTTTAGGCTAAAAAAAGGTCCGAAACAAAACAAATGTTAATCCGCTTTTCAGACGTCAAAAAGGGACTTTTTCCTCTTTTTTGAGCGTTTTTCGCAATTATGACCGTCCTCTTTGCCATTGCGACCGTGCTAATAGGCAGTGCGTTCGGCACCTCGCGAAGATTATGACGGTCGTAATGGAGATTATGACGGTCGTAATTGGAAAGAGGACCGTTTTCATGGTAAAAAAGCACTTGAATTTCCTTGAGATATTTGGAACGCCGTCTGTTTTATTTTCAAATATTCGATTCTCCGGGAGTTAAGCTTTATCACATTGTCGGTGTTTTTGGTTTTTGCCAATCAAATTGCACGCTTTTTAGGATGACCTCGGCAGCTCATTCCGTCCGGTGTCAGCCGGAATGGGTAAAACCATGAAAAGAGTCAATCCAAAATCGATCAAGATTTCGAATGAAATAGAAAAACGGTTGGAGAAGGGGGATATTGTATATTTTAACATATTTGAAACCACTCCCGGAACATCCGTATATACATGGATTTAATCTTTCCCAATTGTATGAGTAAGAAAATAATGCTACCTTTGTGCCTTCCCTCTGTGTGTGGAGGAAGATAACTTCGATTTCAAATTGTATATGGAAATGAGAAAGACTGTATTATATGGCGTGATAGCCCTTTGCCTGGTTGTGTTGAGCTCTTGTTTGGGAGACCCGGCGACGCAATTGACGATGGCGAATCAGACCGGGGTTGTGGCAACGAATGTGGGGACCGTGGGTAAGGTTATTTTCGTCAAAGGCGGGGATGTGATCTCTTCGGAAAACTTCCAGAATGCGAATGTGGAAGATGGAGAATGTATCCTGTTCGATTATTCGATCGATTACGGGCTGGCTGAAAATGCAGACGGCGGGGCGAATAAAGGCTATATGACTGCAACCATTTATGAGAATACACTTTCGGAAGTGAGCCAGTGGCAGCTGTTCAATACCTTGACAGACACCTCGAACGTCGAGAATGGTGAATTACTGCTTTCCACCCTTCAGCCACGTTCTTCCTATATCAAGGGAAATCTGTTTCTTTTTACGGAAATGAGCGGTCATAAGACGGCGCAGGAAGATAGTTTCGCCTTGTCTTATAATCCGGATCAGGTATTGAATGGCGATCAGGTCTATAGCTTGTATCTGCGCGCTATCAAGACGGCTGAAGGCGGCGAGGAGGATAACGGGCAATCGATGATTATCCCCTGTGCTTTCAATATTCAGGACTTTGTGAAGAAAGTGACAGGAGAAAATAATACCGATGAGGTGAAGTTCCGGGTTAATTATGCATCCGCATTCGGGAAAGACTCTGCTTCAATCGTCTGGAAATCATCCGATGTGTTTACGATAAACCCTTCAGGGAAATAACTTAATGACAAATAGCAAACGAACGTATTGAAGATGTATAAAGAGATATTTAAATTGGTAGTGGCCATCATCTCCCAGCCGGGAAAAGCTTGGGATATTCTGACGAAAAAGGAAGAAAAGGACGATGAGTTTTTATCCCGGTTTGTGTATCCCCTGATCGGAATCGTTACGGTGGCGGCTTTTCTTGGGGTGTTGTTCACCCGGAAAGAGTTTGACATCGAGCTGGCTCTGAAATCGTCAATCCGGACGCTGGTTGCCGCCTTCGGTGGTTTTTACCTGGCGTCGTATTTTCTGAACGAGCTTTGGCAAGGTTTTTTCAAACGCGAGAAAGACATGAAGCTGTGCCAGCGTTTCGTCGGCTATTCGTCTTCGCTGATGTTCGCGCTGAATATCGTGTTGATGTTGCTTCCGGAGTTTTTCTTTTTGCGGATATTTGTCTTATACACGTTCTATATCGTGTGGGAGGGTGCCGGCCCTTATATGCAGGTGGAAGAAAAAGACCGCCTGAAATTTGTCGGGGCTGCGACCAGTTTGATTTTGCTGACGCCCTGGCTGATCGAAGTCGTCCTG
Source organism: Parabacteroides sp. AF48-14 (assembly GCF_003477465.1). Lineage (NCBI taxonomy): Bacteria > Pseudomonadati > Bacteroidota > Bacteroidia > Bacteroidales > Tannerellaceae > Parabacteroides > Parabacteroides sp. AF48-14. The sequence continues at coordinate 42,492 of NZ_QUDI01000040.1, read as the reverse complement.
TCGATGCTGATGCCCGGTTTGCGTTTTTGATAAATAAATGAGATGAAAGAGAAGATTAGTAATAATATACAGATAAAGAATAAGCGGGCAACTTTCGATTATGAGTTGCTTGATACGTTTACGGCGGGCATTGTGCTGACCGGGACGGAGATCAAATCGATCCGCCTGGGCAAGGCGAGCCTGGTCGATACGTTCTGTATCATTGAGAAAGGCGAGCTGTGGGTGAAGAATATGTATGTGGCGGAATATTTCTACGGGACTTATAACAACCATTCGGCCCGCCGCGACCGCAAGCTGCTGCTGACGAAAAAGGAGTTGCGCAAGATCGAGGGGGCGGCCCGCAACAATGGCTTTACGATCATTCCGACCCGCCTTTTTATTAACGACAAAGGGCTGGCCAAAGTCGTGGTCGCAATCGCCAAAGGAAAGAAAGAATATGATAAACGCGACTCCATCAAAGAACGGGATGATCGCCGCGAGATGGACCGTGCATTCAAACGATAAAGACATTTAATGGATAAAGAGATATTTTTGAATCTCCTGAAAGAACGTATTCTGATTCTGGACGGAGGAATGGGAACGATGGTCCAGGGGTTTAAACTGACTGAGAAGGACTATCGCGGCGAGCAGTTTGCCGGTTGGCCCGGTGACCTGAAAGGCAATAACGACCTGTTGTGCATCACCCGCCCGGATGTGATCAAATCCATTCACCGCCAATACCTGGATGCCGGTGCGGACATCTTTGCAACCAACACTTTCAACGCGAATGCCATCTCGATGGGAGACTACGGCATGGAGCAGCAGGTGCGCAATATAAACCTCGCTGCCGGACGGTTGGCGCGCGAAGTGGCCGATGGCTTTATGGCGGAACATCCCGGACGTACGATATTCGTCGCCGGCTCTGTCGGTCCGACCAACAAGACGGCTTCCATGAGTCCGGACGTGAGTGATCCCGCCTTCAGGGCTGTCACCTATATGGATTTGTATAACGCCTATAAAGAGCAGGTGGAGGCTTTGGTGGACGGCGGTGTGGACATCGTCTTGTTTGAGACGACGTTCGACACGCTCAATGTGAAAGCCGGCCTGGAGGCTGCCGAGACTGTTTTGAAGGAGAAAGGTAAAGACCTGCCGATCATGCTTTCCCTGACGCTTTCGGCACAGGGCGGACGCACTTTCTCGGGGCAGACTTTGCTGGCGTTCCTGGCTTCCGTACAACATACCAATATTGTCAGTGTCGGCCTGAACTGTTCGTTCGGGGCTGCCGACATGAAGCCTTACTTAGCTGAACTGGCGAAACACGCGCCTTATTATATCAGCGCCTATCCGAACGCCGGGTTGCCGAACAGTTTCGGTTCGTACGACGAGACGCCGGAAAAGATGGCTGCCCACGTGAAGCCCTTTATCGACGAAGGATTGGTCAATATCTTAGGAGGCTGTTGCGGGACGACGCCGGCCCATATCGCCAAATATCCCGAACTGGTCAAAGGCGCGAAGCCGCATGTGCCGGTCCCGAAGCCGGACTGTCTTTGGCTGTCCGGGCTGGAACTGCTGGAGGTTAAGCCGGAAAACAATTTCGTCAATATCGGCGAACGCTGTAATGTGGCCGGTTCGCGTAAGTTCCTGCGCCTGATCAAGGAAGAGAACTACGAAGAAGCCTTGATGATCGCCCGCAAGCAGGTGGAAGACGGTGCGCAGGTGATCGACATCAACATGGACGACGGGATGCTCGACGCTGTGAAGGAGATGACCACGTTCCTGAACCTGATCGCTTCCGAACCCGATATTTCCCGCGTGCCGGTCATGATCGACTCTTCCAAATGGGAGGTGATCGAAAAAGGTCTGATGTGCGTACAAGGTAAAAGCATTGTAAACTCGATCTCCCTCAAAGAAGGCGAGGAGGCTTTCCTGCAACATGCCGCGCGTATCAAACAGTTGGGAGCGGCAACGGTCGTGATGGCTTTCGACGAGAAAGGACAGGCCGATACGTTTGAACGGAAGATAGAGGTGTGCGAACGCGCCTACCGTCTCCTCCGGGAAAAAGTCGATTTCGATCCGAACGGGATTATTTTCGATCCGAATGTGCTGGCCATCGCGACCGGTATGGAGGAACATAACGGCTACGGGCTCGATTTTATCCGTGCCGTCGAATGGATCAAGCAAAACCTGCCGGGCGCGAAGGTGAGCGGCGGTGTCAGCAACCTTTCTTTCTCTTTCCGTGGAAATAATTATGTGCGCGAAGCGATGCATTCCGTGTTCCTCTATCATGCTATCCGCAAAGGCATGGATATGGGAATCGTCAACCCGTCGTCGTCCGTGCTCTATGAAGATATCGAACCCTCTTTCCGTACGCTGCTCGAAGATGTTATTCTGGCACGCCGTCCGGAAGCGGCGGAAGAACTGATCACATACGCCCAGAACCTGCACGTCAAAGCGCAGGAGGGAGGCGAAGCGAAACAGGAAGCCTGGCGCGAGTATCCGTTGAAGGAACGCCTGGAATATGCCTTGATAAAAGGCATCGGCGACCACCTGGAAGAGGATTTACAAGAAGCCCTGAAGGTTTATCCGCGTGCGGTGGACATTATCGACGGTCCGTTGATGAGCGGCATGAACAAGGTCGGCGAGTTGTTTGGCGCCGGGAAGATGTTCCTTCCGCAGGTGGTCAAGACGGCACGCACGATGAAAAAGGCGGTGGCGGTCCTGCAACCGGCTATCGAGGCGGAGAAGGTCGCTTCCAGCTCGTCGAAAGCCGGAAAAGTGCTGTTCGCTACTGTCAAGGGCGATGTGCACGACATCGGAAAGAACATCGTCTCGATCGTGTTAGCTTGTAATAACTACGAGGTCATCGACCTGGGCGTGATGGTGCCGGCGGACGTGATCGTGAAAAAAGCAATCGAGGAGAAGCCTGATTTGGTCTGCCTCTCCGGCCTGATCACGCCTTCGCTGGAAGAGATGGTGCACGTGACGGACGAGATGCAGAAAGCCGGGCTCACTATTCCCGTGATGGTTGGCGGAGCTACGACTTCCAAGCTGCATACGGCTGTTAAGATCGCTCCTCATTACGATTATCCGGTGATCCATGTGCTCGACGCTTCGCAGAATCCGTTGATTGCCGCCAAACTCTTGAACCCCGATATGCGCGATGCTTATATCGAAGACCTGAACAAGGAATATGAAGAGCTGCGCGCCTCGTTGGAAAAGAAAAAAGAAGTATTCGTCTCGCTTGCCGAAGCGCGGGCCAATCCGCAGCCGGTCGACTGGACGCACTATAATCCGGTGGTTCCCCGTCAGATGGGCATCCACGTGATCCCTCATGTTCCTTTGGATGAAGTGGCTGGCTATATCAACTGGGTATTTTTCTTCAGCGCTTGGAAGCTGAGCGGGCGTTTTGCCTCTGTCGCCAGCTTGCATGATTGCGATGCCTGCCGTGCCAATTGGCTGTCCGGCGTTCCCGAAGAAGAGCGCGGGAAGGCGGCGGAAGCTATGCAGCTCTATCTGGATGCGGCGAAACTGCTCGACCGTCTTATCGAGATGAATGCCGACTATTGCAAAGCCATTTACGGCTTTTTCCCGGCAAACAGCGACGGCGACAATCTCCGTGTCTGTGAGGTCACGATCCCTGTCTTGCGCCAGCAGACAAAGAAGGAGGAAGGCGTTTATAAATCGCTTGCCGACTATGTGATGCCTCTTTCCGAAGGGCGTACGGATTATGTCGGCGCGTTTGTCGTGACAGCCGGTGCCGGCGCCGAATCTCTGAAAAACAAGTTCGAGGAAGAAGGCGACACCTACAATTCGATGTTGCTCCAGACGTTGACCGACCGTTTGGCCGAGGCGACGGCGGAATATCTGCACGAAAAGGTCCGCCAGGAATATTGGGGATATTCTCCGGACGAATCGTATTCCTTGCCCGACCTGTTCAAAGTGAAATACCGGGGAATCCGCCCGGCTGTCGGTTATCCGTCCTTGCCGGACCAGCTGCTCAACTATACGTTGGACAACCTGCTCGACATGTCGCAGATCGGCGTCAGGCTGACGGAAAACGGCGCGATGTACCCGACGGCAACTGTCAGCGGTCTTTATATCGCACATCCTGAATCCCAGTATTTTATGATCGGAAATATCGACGGAGAGCAGATGAAGGATTATGCCCGCCGCCGGAATCTATCGGAAGCGGAGGCAAAGAAGATTTTGAATAAGAATATTTCCTGTTCTTAATCTCTTTATGCCCTAATATTCATTATTTACCGGAAAACGCATACAGCATTATGGAAAAAACTCTATCTTTGAAAAACAATAGATGGAGCGGTGCTGTATGAAAGAGAGGCATATATACGTAAAAGGGGTGTTGATCGTTTTTTGTCTGTTCCTGTCGGATCTATACGGATCTTGCAGGACTGATGGGAGAACGGATGATGCGGGTGAGAGGCTCAAGGCTTTGTATGAATTGTCCCGGCAAAACTGGGAGACCCCGATGGAAGTGCCCTATCTGAAATCATTGGTAGAGCTTGCCGGAGAAGTCGATTCAATGGGATATTATTACAGCGCCCTTTCCTCATTGGGGCGTTATTATTGTAATATCAACCGGTTGGATAGCCTGACTTATTGGGGCAATATGGTCGATTCCGTGACAAAAGCACGCCGGGAAACCCCTCTGGCAAAATTCGATTTTCTGAATTATTACTGCCGGTATTATCTGATTAACGGAGAATATGAATTGGCGATGAACGAGGCTGTGATGCTTCAGATGTTGTCCAAGGAAAAGAATAATATGACGGGCTTGATATCCAGTAATGAATATTTGGGCCTGGTTTATTTGCTGATCGGACGGGACAGCGATGCGGTGACTGCTTTCGAGGAAGCGTTGGACCTGTTGAAAACAAAAAGCAAGCCGGATTATGAACTTCAGATTATTCCCTATCTGCTGATCGCCTATTTGCATCTTGACGAGTTGGATCATGTGAAGTCGACTCTTGCCCGTTTCGAAGAATCGTTGCAGAAAATTGAAAGCTATAAGTCTGATATTAGGGAAAATTATCCGATTAAGGCCAAAAAGTGCTTGCTGTATGCCAATTATCTTAATTTGTATGTGGCGGAAAAGAATCTTCCGAAAGCGCGTGAAACCGTAAGTCTTTTGCCTTCTTATATGGATGAAAGCATGGGACCGGATGTTACGTCCGTATATGATTTGGCGATGGCCCGCTATTATTTCTTTATCAAAGATTATCCGCAGGCGCTCCGGGAGATCGATAAAGTGCTTGCTGTCGATTATTCGTCCGAACCGCTGAAGCTGAAAGTCGATATCCTGAAAGCCGCCGGAAGGACGGATGAGGCGTTGAAACAGTATGCCGAATTGCTGTCGCTGGTCGAGCAGACGAATGTGACGGCTTTCACCCGCCAATTGAACCAGCTTCGTATGCTGCACGACCTGAACGACAAGAAAATGCAGGAACAGAAATTGCTTTATCAGAAACGGCAACTTTCCGAGAAGCAGCTACAGCTCACGGCCTCTATTCTTGTGTCCTGCATGCTGTTGGTGTTGCTGTATGTCTTATTCCGCTATTCCAATCGTACTCGTAAATTAAAGAATGATCTCCAAGTCGAGCGCGAGACGTTGATCGAAACCACCGAAAGCCTGCGTGTGGCTAAAGAACAGGCGGAGGAATCCAATCGTCTGAAAACGTCGTTTGTCGCCAATATAAGCCATGAGATACGGACGCCGCTGAACGCGATTGTCGGGTTTGCCGATCTGCTGCAAGATGCCGATGAGGCCGAGCGGAACGAGTATCTCAAAATAATCAAGAACAACACCGATATGTTGCTCGGGCTTGTGAATGACGTGTTAGACCTGTCGCGGCTCGAATCGGATTCTTTCAGTGTCATACTGGAAGATTGCGACCTGTCCGAATGTTGCCAGAATGCACAGGAGAGAATCAGGCATCGGGTGCAGCCGGGTGTCAAGTTGGGCTTTACCGCTTCGGATGATCATTTCATCCTGAAAACCGATGATTTGCGCTTACAACAATTGCTGAACAACCTGTTGTCGAACGCCGTTAAATTTACCGTGCAGGGAGAAATCAACCTCGACTATCGTGTCGACCGGGAGAATCGGCAGGTTGTCTTTACCGTCACCGATACGGGATGCGGCATTCCGTTGGATAAGCAGGAAGTCATTTTCGACCGCTTCGCAAAGGTGAATGAATTTATCCCCGGGGCAGGCTTGGGACTGCCTATTGCCCGGACGATCGCTATCCGCCTGGGCGGGACGCTGACAGTCGATCCCGATTACGACAAAGGGGCGCGTTTCATCTTCGTCCATCCGTTTGGAGAGTAGACGGGGATTGCTTATCTTTGTTGTTAGGATGAAAGGAACGGAATGGATTAAAAAGATACGGATCCGCTGGATTATATTGGCTGCCGGGCTTGTTCTGGTCTGGTGTGTGCAGGCTTCGCCCGCTGCCGGCGAATGGTATGCGCGGAATGTTTATCCGCCCGTTTCGTCTTTGCTGTCCCGTTTTTCTTCTCTTTTCCTCTTCTCTGTGGGCGATTGCCTGATCTATGGGAGTATCATCGGCTTGTGCCTGTATCCGTTTTATGCCCGTTGGAGAAAGCGTCGATGGGCAGTGATCGCCGGACGGATGGCGGAGTATCTTTTCTGGATTTACCTCTGGTTCTATCTGGCTTGGGGATTGAATTATTTCAGGAAGGATTTTTTTACCCGGACCGAGATTCCGTATGCCGCTTATTCCGCCGACACTTTCCGCTCATTTCTGTCTGCCTATACCGATTCGCTGAATGCCTCTTTTGTCCCGGTCGAAGCGATCGACAAGGCGGTCGTTGCAGCGGAGACAAAGAAAGGATATCGGGAGATCGACGGGCGTTTCGGCCTGGTCCGGCCTGCCGGTTATCTGCGTCCCAAACCGATGCTGATTCCTTCGCTGATGAGCGGCGTAGGCGTGTTGGGCTATATGGGGCCGTTCTTTACCGAATACAATCTGAACCCGAAGCTGCTTCCGGTGCAGTATCCGTTTACGTATGCCCACGAGATGGCGCATGTGTTGGGCATATCCAGCGAGGCGGAAGCGAACTTGTACGGCTTTCTGGTCTGTGCGCGTTCCGAAGTGCCGGAGATCCGTTTTTCCGCTTATTTCGCATTGCTGCCTTATGTGCTGGGCAATGCCTACGGATTGTTGCCGGAAGAAGAGTTTAACGCCTGGAAAGCAACCATTTCCCCGGAAGTGAAAGACCTCTACAACCGTAAGACGGCCTATTGGCAGTCTTTATACAGTCCTTTGATCGGCGAAGTCCAATCCACCGCCTACAACTGGTTCCTGAAAGGCAACAACATCCCCTCCGGCCGCAAGAACTATTCGGAGGTGGTGGCATTGCTGATTTCTTATTGCCTAATTCGGATTTAATCGCTACCTTTGCGGCAATTTTTGAGAAGATAGATAAATATAACGCGATATGAGTAAGAAATTTGCCGAATACTCGAAGTTTGACTTGTCGAACGTCAATAAAGAGGTGCTGAAGAAATGGCAGGATGGCGACATCTTCCATAAGAGTCTTGAAATACGTGAAGGACATCCCTCGTTTGTGTTCTATGAAGGACCTCCTTCTGCAAACGGTATGCCTGGTATTCACCACGTGATTGCCCGTTCGATCAAAGATATTTTCTGTCGTTACAAGACGATGAAAGGATATCTCGTGAACCGCAAGGCCGGATGGGACACACACGGACTGCCGGTAGAGTTAGGTGTCGAAAAGTCAATGGGTATAACCAAGGAAGATATCGGCAAAAAGATTTCTGTGGCTGAATATAACGCAGCCTGCCGCCGCGACGTGATGAAGTTCACGAAGGAGTGGGAGGACCTGACACAGAAGATGGGTTACTGGGTGGATATGGAAAATCCGTATATCACGTATGATAACCGGTATATCGAAACATTGTGGTACCTGCTGAAGGAGCTCTATAAGAAAGGGTTGCTCTATAAAGGTTACACCATACAGCCTTATTCGCCGGCTGCCGGAACTGGCCTTAGCTCGCACGAGCTGAACCAGCCGGGTTGCTATCGCGACGTGAAGGACACGACTTGTACGGCGCAGTTCCGCATCCTTGACCCGAAACCGGAAATGGCGGAGTTCGGCGATCCGTTCTTCTTAGCATGGACGACCACTCCCTGGACATTGCCTTCTAACACGGCGCTTTGCGTGGGGCCGAATATCACGTATGTGGCTGTTCAGACCTTCAATCCATATACAGGTATGCCGATGACGGTTGTGCTGGCGAAAGATTTGCTGGATGCACATTTCAATCCGAAGGCTGCCGGTCTGGCATTGTCCGATTACAAGCCGGGCGATAAACTGATTCCGTTTAAGGTCGTAGGCGAGTGGAAAGGTCCGGAACTGGCCGGTATGCACTACGAGCAGCTGATCCCTTGGGTGAATCCGGGAGAAGGCGCTTTCCGTGTTATCACAGGTGACTATGTGACGGTTGAAGACGGTACGGGTATCGTTCATATCGCCCCGACTTTCGGTGCGGATGACGACCGTGTGGGAAAAGCGAACGGCGTGCCTCCTTTGATGCTGACCGATAAGGACGGCAACCAGCGTCCGATGGTCGATATGACCGGTAAGTTCTATCTGCTGGAAGACCTCGATCCGGAGTTCGTACAGACGCGTATGAATGCGGCTGACTATGATCCCTGGCAGGGCAAGTTCGTGAAGAACGCTTACGACCAGGCGAAAGGTGAAAAAGACGAGACATTGGATATCGAGCTCTGCATGATGCTGAAGGTGCAGAACCGTGTGTTCCGCATCGAGAAACATGTGCATAACTATCCGCACTGCTGGCGGACGGACAAGCCGGTTCTATACTACCCGTTAGATAGCTGGTTTATCCGCACGACGGCTTGTCGCGAACGGATGATCGAGTTGAACAACACGATCAACTGGAAGCCGCAGAGCACCGGCACGGGACGTTTCGGCAAATGGCTGGAAAACCTGCAGGACTGGAACCTGAGCCGTAGCCGCTACTGGGGAACTCCGCTGCCTATCTGGCGGACGGAAGACGGGGCGGAAGAAATATGCATCGGTTCGGTTGAAGAGCTGTACAATGAAATAGAGAAATCCGTAAAGGCCGGCTTGATGGAGGCTAATCCGTATAAGGAGCTGAAGTTCAAACCGGGTGAATATACGAAGGAGAACTATGAGAAGATCGACTTGCACCGTCCGTATGTGGACGATGTGATCCTGGTTTCCGCCAGTGGCAAGCCGATGAAGCGCGAGACGGACCTGATCGACGTCTGGTTCGATTCCGGTGCGATGCCGTATGCACAAATCCATTACCCGTTCGAGAACAAGGAGCTGTTTGACGACCGTAAGGTCTATCCGGCCGACTTCATTGCGGAAGGGGTGGACCAAACACGCGGATGGTTCTTCACGCTGCATGCTATCGCAACGATGGTATTCGACAGTGTTTCCTATAAAGCTGTTGTCTCCAACGGCCTGGTGCTGGATAAGAATGGCAACAAGATGTCCAAACGCTTGGGCAACGCTGTCGATCCGTTCAGTACGATCGAGCAGCATGGTTCCGACCCGCTGCGCTGGTACATGATTACGAATGCATCTCCGTGGGATAACATTAAGTTTGATATCGATGGTATCGAAGAGGTTCGCCGTAAGTTCTTCGGCACATTATATAATACTTATTCGTTCTTCGCTCTGTATGCGAACGTCGACGGCTTCGACTATTCAGAGCCGGATGTGGACTGGAAAGAACGTCCGGAGATCGATCGCTGGATTCTGTCGTTGCTCAATTCGTTAGTGAAAGATGTGGACGGATTCTTAGATGCGTACGAACCGACGCGTGCCGGACGTGCAATCTCCGACTTCGTCAACGATAACCTGAGTAACTGGTATGTGCGTCTGAACCGCCGCCGTTTCTGGGGTGGAGGCATGACAACCGATAAGCTGTCTGCTTATCAGACGCTGTACACTTGTCTGGAAACTGTTGCCAAGCTGATGGCGCCGATCGCGCCGTTCTATGCCGACCAGCTGTTCTGCGACCTGATTGCCGCTACCGGACGTGAGACGGTTGCATCTGTTCATCTGTCCGAGTTCCCGGTTTGCAACGAAGTGCTGATCGACAAGGATCTGGAAGAACGTATGCAGATGGCACAGGATGTTTCGTCTATGGTGCTGGCTCTGCGCCGCAAGGTGAACATCAAGGTGCGCCAGCCGTTGCAGACCATTATGGTGCCGGTTGTGGATGCGCATCAGCAGGAAAGCCTCGAGGCGGTAAAAGCCCTGATCTTGAATGAAGTCAATGTGAAAGAACTGAAGTTTGTCGATAACGCTGCCGGTATTTTGGTGAAGAAGATCAAACCCGATTTCAAGAAGTTGGGCCCGCGTTATGGCAAGATCATGAAAGCGTTGGCTGCTGCTATCCAGCAATGAGCCAGGACGAGATCAACGCTTTCGAAAAGGCCGGAACGTTCACGCTAACTGTCGAAGGACAGGAGGCTGTGGTCGAACGTGCAGACGTGGAAATCATCTCCGAAGACATACCGGGCTGGCTGGTTGCCAACGAAGGACGCCTGACGGTCGCACTGGATATCACCGTGACGGAAGAGCTCCGCAAGGAAGGTCTGGCGCGCGAGTTGGTGAACCGTATCCAGAATTTGCGTAAGAGCAATGGCTTCGACATCACGGATAAGATTTCGGTAACGGTTCTTTCCAACGATGTGACAGATGAGGCGATCCAGGATTTCAATTCGTATATCGCCAACCAGGTATTGGCTGTGTCAGTGGAAATTACGGATGTGATCAGCGATGCTACGGAACTTGATTTCGAAGATTTCAAGTTGTCTGTGCGCATTGAAAAAGTATGATTTTTAATAAAAAAAGAAAGAGCTCCTTGCCGCATATAAATAATGTTGTATATTTGGACTGCGACAGGGAGCGCTGATATATATTCTATTGTAGAACCTAAAATTAATGAACCATGGCAGAAAAGACAAGATATTCGGATGCCGAACTCGAGGAGTTCCGCTCCATAATATTGGAAAAGCTGGATAAGGCAAAGAAAGATTATGAGTTGTTGAGGTCCGGTGTCACGAATTCTGACGGTAATGATGTCGCCGATACATCTCCTACATTCAAGGTGTTGGAAGAGGGAGCTGCGACTTTGTCGAAAGAGGAAGCTGGCCGTTTGGCACAGCGTCAGATGAAGTTTATCCAGAACTTGCAGGCTGCATTGATCCGGATTGAGAATAAAACGTACGGTATTTGCCGCGAAACCGGTAAATTGATCCCGAAAGAAAGATTACGTGCAGTGCCTCACGCTACTTTGAGTATCGAAGCTAAACAGGGAGGTGCTAAGTAAATGAGATATTCCAAAGGTTGGGGAGCAGTGTTAATCATAATGCTGCTCCTTATTCTTGACCAGGCTCTTAAAATATGGATTAAGACTCACATGCAGTTGCATGAGAGTATCGAGATCACTCCGTGGTTCTATCTGTACTTTACGGAGAATCCGGGGATGGCGTTCGGGATAGAGGTAATCGGGAAGCTGTTTTTGTCGGTATTCCGTATCGTGGCGGTCGGTTTTATCGGATATTATCTCTATAAGTTGGTGAAACAGCGTTACACGTTCGGTTTTATCGCTTGTATCTCGCTGATCTTCGCGGGTGCGATCGGGAATATTATCGACTCCGTTTTTTATGGCGTGGTGTTCGATCATAGCTTCGGTCAGGTGGCAACCTTTATGCCGGAAGGCGGAGGTTATGCCGGCTGGTTGCACGGAAAGGTGGTCGATATGTTTTATTTCCCTTTGATACAGACGGTTTTGCCTGATTGGGTGCCGGTCTGGGGTGGAGAAGAGTTCGTCTTTTTCCGTCCGATCTTTAACCTGGCCGACTCGGCTATTTGTGTAGGCGTTTTCCTGCTTTTGCTGTTCTATCGCCACACGTTGTCGACAAGTCTTTCAAAAGAAAAATAACAGAAAAAAATAAATGCGGAACAGACTGCATAGATATAGTGTCGTTTTGTTGTTAGGCATCCTGGCGGTCGCTTGCAGCAAAGTGCCCGATGGTCTTCTTTCGGAAAAGAAAATGCAGGCTGTACAGGTGGATATGCAGTTGGCGGAAGCCATGATCAACCTGAACAGCAAGGAATTTCCCGATAACGCTCATAAGGAGGCCTTGTTTCAGTCTATCTTCCGCAAACATGGCATCACCCAGGCCGAATATGACAGTTCGTTGGTCTGGTACGGCCGGAACCTGGATATCTATATGAAGGTGTACGACCGTGTGCTGAATGAACTGAATAGCCGGCAGAAAGCATTGGGCGATGTGCAGGCTTCGGCGGCTCCCGTCTCCAAGCAGGACTCGGTGGATATCTGGCCTCGCCGTACTTCCCTCCGCTTGGAACCGGATGCTTTGTTCAACGGCGTGACATTCGATGTCAAACCGGAAACAAATTATTCGTCCGGCAGTTCGTTTGTGCTGGGAATGCATGTCTGGGGCCTCAATAAGGATATGGCTTATAAGCCGGAAGTGCGTATCAGTGCCGACCAGGGCGATACGATCGTGACCGTAAACGACAAGATCCTTCGCGACGGCTATCACGAGACGATATTGAAAACGGTTCCGACCAAGCGCATCAAGCGGGTGTATGGCTATATCTTTATGAATAATGCAGACTCCTCTTATTATAAAGTCTATTTAGATAGCTTGAACCTGATGAAGTATAACTATGGCCGTTTGACCGATATGCCTAAAGATTCGGTGGCCGTGCAGGATTCCATTCCAAAATAAACAGGTGCTATGCGACGGGTCGCTTCTCATTATATCTACTGGAAACAGTTTTACCGGATGCACTATGTCGAACTGGACGACAAGGGTGTCCTGACAGGTGTTTTTCCGCTGGAAGAAGAAATTGCAGGAACGGAGTTTTATGACGGCATCCTTTTTCCGGTCGTGAAAACCGGGGAGAAATTTCATGCCCATGAAACTAAAATTCCATGCCCATGGAACAATAATTTCATGGGCATGGAATCCGGCTTCGATGTTTGCCGGGAGTTAGGGCTTCCGCAAGCGGCCGGGATCGGTGAGCCTGCCTGCCTGTTGTTATTGAACGGCATTTCCTTGACGGCGGCGAAACTCGGCACAGATGACGGCTGTCGCAATGGCTACATTAAGAGACTCTGATGTCTCTCTTTCCGGCGGAAAGCTCGGAATGTATAGTTTCTGATCGATCAATTCTTCTATCTCCGGACGTATTCCGTTTCCTTCGTTGCCCATGACGATAATTCCGTTTGCAGACAATTCCTTTGAGTACATATTTTCTCCGTCAAGGAATGTGCCGAACAGCGGGATCTGTTTCTCCGTCTGCGCTTTCAGGTAGACTGCCAGATCGGTGTAATGGACTTTTACGTGAGCCAATGCTCCCATTGTCGCCTGGACTGTTTTTGGGCTGAACACATCCGCCGTGTCGAGGCTGCAAACGATATGTTCGATACCGAACCAGTCGGCAAGCCGGATGATGGTTCCGAGATTTCCCGGGTCTTGTATGCCGTCGAGCGCCAGCACGAGTGAAGACGCCGGATCGGCTTCGGCGAGCGACCAGGTGGGGCGCTTGAATACGGCAAGTACATCCTGCGGGGTTTTCAGGAAACTGGCTTTGCGGATGTCTTCGTCGTCCGCTTCTAACAGCTCTTTCGTCGGTATGTCTCCCTGCGTCGCCATCCAGGACGGTTTGGCGAGAATCAGTTCACACTCGAAAGCGTGCAGCATGTCTGCAACCAGTTTATTCCCTTCGGCAACGAATGCATTCAGTTCGTTCCGATATTTCTTCATTTCTAACGAATGGATGTATTTTAGTTTCCCTTTGCTCAGCATCTTTACTCTTTTTATGCGGCAAATGTACGGGAATTTCTTTAAATTCAGTTACATTTGCGTGCGTAAAAGCTTGAATGATGAAGGGAATCCAAATACTATATTTCATTTGTTTCATATTGCTCTTAGCCTCCTGTAGCTCGACTAAATTTGTCGGCGAAGGAGAATACCTGCTGGACAAAATCGAAATCGTATCGGATAATAAGACCTATAAGAATAACGAACTGAAACCCTATTTGCGACAGCAACCTAACTTCAAGGCGTTCGGATTGATGAAATGGCAGTTGTTCGTGTACGACTGGTCCGGGCGGAATGAGAAAAGATGGATCAACAAGCAGCTTCGCCGGATGGGAGAGGCGCCGGTTATCCTGGATACGACGCTGGTCACACAGTCGGTCGACGAGTTGGAACGTTTCTTTATCAATAAAGGGTATGTGAATGCGGATGTTTCGGCATCTATCGATACTTCAAAGCACAAGAAAGCGGTCGTGACGTATAATATCGTATCCAATACGCCTTATCGCATACATGACTATTCGATGGAACTGAGCGACCCGAAGATCGACAGTATCGCTCGGCTTAAGCCGCCCCACCGTTCGGTATTCGCCTCGGCTTTCCGTACCTATTCGGACGACTACACCTCTTTGATAAAAGACAGCGCCCTTTTTGACCGCGATGTGCTCGACAAGGAGCGGCAGCGTATCACGACCTTGCTTCGCCGGCGCGGATATTATGCCTTCAACCGCGATTATCTGTCCTATATCGCCGACAGTTCTTTCAACCGGAATATCGTGGACCTGGATATGCTGCTCAAGCCCTATCGGTTGCAAAAGCCGGACGGAGCGTAGTCGATACGTTGCACCGGCAATACTATATCAAGGATGTTTCGATCGTGACGGATTATAATCCCTTGACGTTAGAAGCGGATAATGAAATGCCGTATGATACGGTCAAAGCAGGCAATATCAATATCCTGTATGGCAAAAACGGAAGAAGCATCCGCCCGGGAGTCTTGCGCAAGAGCAACTATATCACGCCGGGACGCCTGTATAATGAGCGGACAATCGAGCAGACTTATTCCTCTTTTGCCACTTTGCGGGCTTTGCGCAATGTGAACATCCGCTTTTCAGAGGTAGAAGAAAACGACACCATGAAGCTGAGCTGTACCATTCTGACTTCGCCTGCCAAACTGCAAGGATTCGGGGTCGATGTGGAAGGGACGAACTCGGCGGGTGATTTTGGTTTTGCCTCCAGCTTGAATTATCAGCACCGTAATCTGTTCAAAGGCTCGGAAGTGTTTTCGGCCAAAGTCCGTGGTGCTTATGAGGCATTGTCCGGCAATCAGTCGGAAGGTAATAATTTCTGGGAATTCGGAACTGAGGCTTCTATTCTGTTTCCCCGTTTTCTTTTCCCTTTCCTGAAAGAAGATTTCCGTCGTAAGATACGTGCGACTACCGAGTTGAAAATGAGTTACAGCATTCAAACCCGGCCGGAGTTCAAGCGTGCCATTGTTTCGGCCGGATGGAATTACATCTGGCAGGAGCGGAGCAATATGCAGGCACGTCATGTGTTCAAATTGTTGGATATCGATTATGTGCATCTTCCGAAGATCAGCCAGTCGTTTAGGGATTCGCTGCCTGAATCGACCTTGCTCTATAACTTCACGGACCAGTTTATTTTGGGGACCGGATATACATATTCCTTTAACAACTATAATCCCCAGAACCGTTTGCGTAACACGCATTCCATGCGGCTGTCGTTCGAGATGGCGGGAAACCTGTTATATGCACTTTCTGCAATGACCGGAGCGGATAAAGATGATGAAGGGCGGTATAAGCTGTTTGGTATCAATTATGCCCAGTTTGTGAAAGGCGATGTGGACTTCAGTAAAAGCATCGTCTTGGACAGCCGCAATAAGTTGGCTTTCCATGTCGGCGTCGGTGTCGGTTATCCCTATGGCAATTCGAAGATGCTGCCGTTCGAGCGCAGTTATTTTTCCGGCGGCGCGAACAGTGTCCGCGGATGGTCTGTCCGTTCGCTTGGTCCGGGCAGCATGCCGGCCGACTCGGTTAAGTCGTTCGCCCAGCAGGTCGGTGACATCCGCCTGGACCTGAACTTGGAGTATCGCACCAAGCTGTTCTGGAAATTCGAGATGGCCGCCTTCCTCGACGCCGGTAATATCTGGACCTTCCATAAGGATGAGAGCCGTCCGAACGGCAACTTCGACTTCTCCCGTTTCTACAGGGAGATCGCCGCTTCCTATGGATTAGGCCTCCGCCTCGATTTCGATTTCTTCCTGATCCGTTTCGACACCGGTATGAAAGCCTACAACCCGCAAGAAACCGGCAAAAAGAAATGGGCCATCCTGCACCCCAACTTCCACGACAACTTCGCTTGGCATTTCGCGGTGGGGTATCCGTTTTGATAGTTTTATGTTTTTAGAAGCGATATTTGTGAATGAAAAGTTCATTGATGTTGTTGTTTTCGTTATATTTGAAGCATAGTCTTTAAATCATACTTGATATGGGAAAGTCAGGCAGATTAGGAATTTCAGGGCTGTTTCTGGCTTTGATCTTTTTGTTATTGGGAAGCATTCAAAATACGGTTGCTGCCATCAGCGATTCAATTGCGACGAAATATCAGCTTCAGTTAGAACTCTATCCCCAAGAAAAGCTCTATCTTCAAACTGACCGGCCGGTGTATATGCCGGGCGATAGGATTTGGTTTCGTGTGCATCAGGTGGATGCGGCGACGCATTGTCCTGTTTTGCTGAGCCGTTATGTGTATGCGGAGTTGATCGGGAGCGAAGATACGGTTGTCATGCGGGTGAAGCTGCGTCCTTTTGAAAATGTATTTTCTGGCTACATAGATGTTCCGAAAGAGGCTTCTTCCGGGAAATACCATGTGCGTGCTTATACAAATTATATGCGGAATTGGGGATCGGACTATTTCTTTATACGGGAGATTACAGTCGGGACTCTTGGCGCGGGAGTGAAAGAGGAAGAGAATACGACGACTGTATTCAGCAAAGACTATGACGTCTCTTTTTTCCCCGAGGGTGGCGATTTGCCGGCAGGCGTTTTGACGCATGTCGGGGTTAAAGCCTTGAACAGTGACGGGCGGGCGGAGAAGGTAAAGGGCGTATTGCTGGATGAATGTGGAGACACGGTTACTCATTTCGAGACGATCCATGCCGGCATGGGCGTAATGGGTGTACA
Source organism: Parabacteroides sp. AF48-14 (assembly GCF_003477465.1). NCBI lineage: Bacteria > Pseudomonadati > Bacteroidota > Bacteroidia > Bacteroidales > Tannerellaceae > Parabacteroides > Parabacteroides sp. AF48-14. The sequence continues at coordinate 25,382 of NZ_QUDI01000040.1, read as the reverse complement.
ACTGGAAGCAGGAAAGAAATATGTGGCGGAATGCCGGAATGAAGAAAGAATAGTAAAACGATTTTCCTTCCCATCGGCCAAACAGGGAATTTGTAATATTCAGGCTCGCTGGATGCGCGACAAACTGGTGGTCTCTTTGACAAAGTCGGACGATCTGGCAAGTGTCACGGAAGATTACACTTTGGTTATCCATTCGCGTGGTATTGTTCAATATGCAGGTAAATGGGATAATTCACATTCAGTGTTGCTTTTTGAGAAACATCAGTTCCCTTCCGGTGTGTTGCAGCTTTTATTGTTGAATGAGAGACTGGAATCTGTCAGCGAGCGTTTGGTTTTCTGTCGGAATGATGATCAGGCAGAGATATCGTTTTCGACAGATCGTGCTTCCTATAATGTCCGTGATCGGATTCAGTCTGTCGTTGAAGTCTCGGACGGAAAAGGCAATCCGCTTTCCGGCTCCTTTTCTGTTTCGGTTACAGACCGCAAGGACCTGATGCCGGATACGACATTGACAATTCGTTCTTATCTGTTGCTCTCATCCGATCTAAGAGGATATATAGAGAAACCTGAATTTTATTTCAGCTGTAATTTGCTGTCGGAACGTGCTTTGGATTGCCTGATGCTGACGCAGGGATGGAGGCGGTATGATAATATGAAAGTATTAGCGGGGAAACCGGAAAGACCGTCAGAGTACCAATTGGAGTTAGGTCAGTACATAGATGGTCAGGTGAAAGAATTGCTTTTGAACCGACCTGTCAGAAAAGCGAAGGTGACTGCTTTGGCTGCCAAAGGTGCATTTGTCAGGGATACGGTTACAGATAGGGAAGGGCGTTTTCGTTTGGAAGGGTTCGAGTTCCCGGATAGTGTCCGTTTTCTTTTGACAGCTTTGACAGCAAGGGGTGGGGATCAAGTTGGAATCCGGGTAATTCCTCCGAACTTTCCGGAGGTCGATAAAACGAAGTTGCAAACGAACGGAGGTGAAATTCTTGCATCTTACAGAAGGAAAGCTTATCAACGCTATTTTAATGATTCGGTCATGTGGAATCTTCAATTAGGAGAGGTGGTGATAGAAGCTGATCGGAAAGAAAAGCCTTCCAGGAATCCATTTTCCGGAAATGGGGAATGGGGGGATTTCGTATTGAAGCCGGATTATATCAAACGTTTCAAACCTTCGACCATGGGTGATTTATTGCGACTTATTCCGGGGTGCAAGGTGACAGATGGGTCAATATCCCTATCGAGAGCGTTGGGGGAAAGTCCGATAATTCTGATCGATGGCTTTGAGGGAAGTTTGAATAGTTTGAACGTCCTTGACGTAGAAAGCGTAGAAGTGATCTATCCGCCTCGCTCCAATATCTATGGTCTGAATACGCAGAACGGCGTTATCTATATTCTGACAAAACTTTATTCGGATTCGGAAAACAAACCGAATAAAACATCCCCTAATATCTGTGAACTGTTCCCTCTCGGTTTCCAGCGTCCCGCAGAGTTTTATTCTCCTGTATATGAAACAAAAGAACAAAAAGCCTCGGAAGTCCAGGATCTACGGACCACGCTATACTGGAATCCGAATGTCATTCTTTCCGAACAGGGCAAAGCTGAATTTTCGTTTTATACGGCGGATGAAGCAAGTTCCTATACTGTGCTGATAGAAGGGGTGACATCGGATGGGCGAACTATATATTTAAGAAAGGATGTGAAGTATGGTTTTGCATAAAACGATGGAGTAGGGGCTTTTGCCAGTAGGAACAGCCGATTTATAACAACTAAGGCGAAAAAGGGAATAAAAGCCTTTGCATATTCAAATAATAATACTACCTTTGCACCGCAAATAAGGATGGTTCCGTAGCTCAGCTGGATAGAGCAACGCCCTTCTAAGGCGTGGGTCGAGCGTTCGAATCGCTCCGGAATCACTTGGCAGAATCGCAAATAACTGTAATATAGTTGTTTGCGATTTTTTGATTTATATGAGTTGCACAATATTTGCACAACTTGATCTTTTGGAGTATTCTTGGCTCACCCGATAATCATTGGGGATAAATAAATTCATTATTTGGTAAAAGAGAGCCTGCGGCAGAGGGGGCTTATTGTAAAAAACGTATTTTTCCGGTTCGAAAGACATCCGAAATAAAACAAATGTTAATCCGCTTTTTAGACCTCAAAAAGGGACTTATTCCTCTTTTCCTGCACCTTATCGCCATGAAGAGGGACTTTGTCGCTCTGATCCGGCACTTTGTTGCCCTGAAGTCGGACTTCATATAGTACGAAGTCAACCTTCAGAGCGATGAAGTGCCGGGTCAAGGCTATTTTCTGCGCACCTCACGGCAACCAGTCTCCAAAATTTCCTTGAGATATTTGGAACGTCGTCCGTTTTATTTTGAAATATTCGATTCTTCGGGAGTTAAGCTTTATCACTTTGCCGATATTTTCTGTTTTCGGTAATCAAATTGTACGCTTTTTCAGACAATCTGCGCACCTCACTCCATCTGTTGTCAGTAAAGAAGATTAAAACCGTGAAAAGAGTCAATCTAAAATGGATCAAGATTTCGGGCGAAATAGAAAAACGCCAAAAAAGAGGGTTATTGTATAATTTGCCTCATCCTTGTGGCTATCCTCAATGATTATCGGGTGAGGACAATAAATAAAGCCCGAACCGATAACCGGAACGGGCTTAACTTTGTCTTAATATAAACGGTCTCGCCTCCCGGCGGTACACTATCTTAGAATGTTGCGGAGGAAAGTTCCTTGCTTATTTGCTCCACAGCTATTCGTATTTTGTCGTATTGTTTTTGTCCGGCTGCTGTTACTCCTGATGTGTATTGACGCATCAATGAAGGATTAATGCCGGCAACCTCCGCAATTTTCGTCACATTTAGGAATGAGAAGTAATTGAAGAATGATTGCAGATCGTATTTATAGACAAATTCCAATTCTGGAACGTCTGCGCCTTCGGCTGCTTTCATTTCCTTAATATCTTCATAGGCTTTCAACATATCCGCTTTTGCAGCCTCTGCGGTATTACCATAACCAGCCAGTCCGAAGCCTGGCAGATCCTCCTCAACAAAACATGAGTAATACCCGTCGCCTGCCTTTTCCATGATTACAGTAACTTTCATATACCTTTTCTTTTTTTGTGAATAAAGGAGCCGGCACTATACCGACTCCAATCGCTTAATAAAACAGTTTTTTATGAAGCAAGGATGCCGGGGTTAAACCCCGAGCACCTTTCTTGCTTTACGTTCCAGCCCTTTGGGAACTTCCTTACCTCCATGACGGGGGATCGGGAATAATTCTCCAGTTATAGGGCTATACCAAATATCATGGTTAGCACCGTGACGGGAAACGTAACAACCTGCTGCGGTAAGTTCCGCAATAAACTGATTGTACTTCATAATATAAAAGACCGTTGTTTATTAAGACGATACAAATATAGCGTATCTGCTATAAATTGCCAAATAAAAACATAACTATTTTGTTATATTCTGTGAGTTTGTAATTAGACTCATGCAGACTGCCGGCTATTATTATCCATTGTGTTCTTTATTGAAGTATCTGTCTAAAGTCGATAAAATACGATTTTAGACAGATAATATATCTGGACTATAAGAATGATTGTGTAACTTTGTTAATCAAATTGGCACTAATAAATAAGAAATGGAAGAAACAAAATGCGGTTACAGGGTTAAAGAATATAACGGGCCTGTGAAAAGATATTGCCAGACGTTGGAGTTGAAGGATAATCCGGAGTTGATCGACGAGTATGTCCAGTGGCATAGTGAGGCGAAGTCCTGGCCGGAGATAAGAGATGGCATTCGGGCTGTCGGCATCCTGGAAATGGAAATTTATCTGTTGGGTTCCCGCTTGTTTATGATTGTTGAGACTCCACTCGATTTTGATTGGGATTCGGCTATGGCAAAGTTAAACACATTGCCGCGTCAGGCCGAATGGGAGAATTTTGTCGCCCGTTTCCAGAAAACATTGCCGAATGCCTCTTCGGCGGAAAAATGGACGTTGATGGAACGGATCTTTTATTTATATCCATAAAGGGACTTTGAACATGGCATAGTTATTCCCAATCGCTGAACTCAAAACTCAACTGTTCCCAGCGGGCCTTTTCCTCATTTTTCTCGTAGGGGTTGGAGATGGAGAGCCCGATTAACCGGATCGGATGAGTGTCGTATTCGATATCTTTCAGTAGTTCTTTGGCTAAAGGTAATATTTCGGTTAGTGTTGTCAGTTCATGGCTTTGAGTGATGCTTCTGGTTTTCTGGCTGAAATCGTGGAATTTGATTTTTAGCGTTAGGGTGTTTCCTTTGAAGCCGGTCCGCTCCAGGCGGCCGATCAGTTCGGTGGCAACGTGGTACAACTCGATTATGACGGATGACTGCCGGGAGATATCTTTATCCAGCGTATGTTCACATCCGACGGATTTGCGTACACGGACAGCTTCGACCGGGCGCAAGTCGATTCCTCTCGAAAATTCATAGTATAAGATTCCGGCCTTTCCGAACTGCCGGGTAAGCATTTCCTGTGAACAGGCTCGTAACTGTTCGCCATTATGAATGCCTAATGTATGCATCTTTTGGGCCGTAACCGGACCGATTCCCCAGAATGATTCGATCGGGAGATGTTTGATAAATTCCTCGGCTTGTGTCGGGTGTATGGTGCAAAGGCCGTCCGGCTTGCGGTAGTCCGATGCTATTTTGGCAAGAAACTTATTATAGGAAATGCCCGCTGAAGCAACCAGGTTCAGCTCTTCCCTGATTTTCCGTTTGATGGCTTTGGCTATATCGACGGCAAGCGGGATATCCTGCTTGTTTTCCGTTACATCCAGAAAGGCTTCGTCCAGCGAAAGCGGTTCGATAATATCCGTATATTCATGGAATATCCCATGTATCTGCCGGGATACGGCTTTGTAGACATCCATACGTCCGGGTACAAACGTGAGTTGCGGGCATAACCGTTTTGCTTTTTGTGAAGACATGGCGGAACGTACTCCGAATTTCCGTGCTTCATAGCTTGCAGCCGCCACAACACCACGCTCTTCGGCATGCCCGACAGCCAGTGGAATACCGCGAAGTTCCGGATTATCCCGCTGTTCGACGGATGCGTAGAATGCATCCATGTCGATATGTATGATCTTGCGCTCCATTAAAATCCGTTCATCGGAATTAAGACTGTCGGAATTAATAATATGAATCCGACTACCACTAAAAGCAGAATAAACTTCCAAGCCCACCGGAACCATTTGTCATAGGGGATGCGGCTTACTCCCAGCACGGCAATCAGTACTCCCGAAGTAGGGGTGATCAGATTGGTAAATCCGTCTCCGAACTGGAAAGCCATGACAGTTGCCTGCTTGGATAAACCGATCAGGTCGGAGAAGGGAGCCATTATAGGCATGGTCAGTGCAGCTTTGGCACTTCCCGACGGAATGACCAGATTGATCAATGTCTGAATAACATACATCATGCCGACAGTTGCCACCTGTCCGAGTCCTTCCATCCCTTTTGCCAAGCTGTAAAGGATCGTATCGATGACAAGACCGTCTTTTAAGATAACAATAATACCTCCTGCCAGACCGACAACCAATGCAGCACTCATAATATCTTTGCATCCGTCCAGAAAAAGCTTGACCAGCTCATTCGGTGTCCGGTTGTTAGCAATACCGGCTGCCAGCCCGAGTGCAAAGAACAGTGTTGCAATCTCCATGATATACCAGCCATATCCCATAACCCCGGTTATCAGATAAAAGATTGTGAAGAACAATAGGTTCAGAATATATAAATGAACTGTTTTGCGTAAGGCAAATACGGAAGTCAGGATGAAAGCGACTGTTAAGACAGGCAGGAGAGGAAGCCCTTTGATCAGACTGTTCCCGATCTGCAAAGTCGTAGTCGGGTATAAAGCGGCAAAGACGATTTGTATGGCAGTCAATATTCCAAAGCATATCCAGGCTGCTCGCGGTGTATGATAGACTACATCCAATGAATTGCTGCTGTGCAGATCTCTCCAATATTTATCCTCTTCGTACACCGGTGAGGACTGCGGGTCTTTTTTAACTTTAGCGGCATATCGGAGTATCCAGGTGAAACCGATAGCATTGATGACTATCCAACAGAATATCCGGTATTCGATTCCCGAGAAAAGCGGAATACCGGCCAGCCCTTGTGCTATACCGATTGTGAATGGGTTTAGTATGGCACCGGCAAATCCTAACCCGGCAGCGACAAAGACCATGCAGACTCCGGTAATGGAATCATATCCCATCGAAATTGCCATCGGAACAAGAACCAGGCAAAATGCAATCGTTTCTTCGCTCATGCCAAATACAGCTCCGAAAATGCTGAACAATAACATGATGGACGTCAATAAGAAGTTTTCGACTCCAATCTTGCGCAATAACCGGTTATTCTCCATTTTTCGGGCGCGGCGCAGGAAACTGACTGTACCGATATCGAAAGCCTTGCTGTCGTTGACAATCCAGAAAGCCCCTCCGATGATCAGGATAAAGACGATGATGTCCGCCCTCTCGACAAATCCTTTATAGAAGGCAGAGAACACTTGCCAAGTTTGCGGGATATGTTTTACTGCTTCGTAAACAACCGTTTTCTCTCCGGCTGCATTGATGCTTTCCTTGTATTGTCCGCCTGGAATTACCCAAGTGAGGACTGCACAGAACAGGATGATGTAGAATATAATAACGTATGTATGTGGAATTTGTCTCTTTTTCATAAGCTGTTTTCGTCTTCTTCGTCTGTTAATGATCCGATCTCGGGAAGGACGGCACGTGCTTCCCTGTCACTGAGCGTATCCACGTCTTTCAGCTTGCGTTGGATTGCACGGGTACGGGTCCCCAATACTTCTTCTATTTGTCCGCTGGCTGTTTGCAGGTTCTTTTGTGCCTTTTCCAGCATACCGCCGACTTTCTCGAACTCTTTCTTGACAGCTCCCAGGATTGTCCATACTTCACCGGAATGTTTCTGGATGGCAAGGGTACGGAATCCCATTTGCAGGCTGTTCAGGATGGCGGCAAGCGTCGTCGGGCCGGTTACCACCACTTTGTAGTTCCGTTGCAGTTCTTCCAGCAGGGAGGAACGGCGCACGACTTCCGCATAGATTCCTTCGAACGGAAGGAACATGATTCCGAAATCGGTTGTTGCCGGAGGTGCCAGGTATTTGTCGGAAATATCTTTTGCCATCTTCTTGATGGTTGTTTCCAGTAATTTTCCCGCAGCTTCTATGGCTTGGGTGTCGGCCTGGTCATAGGCGTCTAAAAGTTGTTCGTAAACGTCTTTCGGGAATTTGGCATCTATCGGCAGATACACATATTCGCGTACATCGTCGCGTCCCGGCAACTTGACGGCAAACTCGACAACGGCATCCGAACCTTTACGGGTATGCACATTGGCTTCGTATTGTTCCGGCGCCAATAGTTGTTCGAGGAGCATGCTAAGCTGAATCTCTCCGATATTGCCGCGCGTCTTCACATTGCTGAGGACACGTTTTAAGCCGCCGACATCCTGTGCCAGCGTTTGCATTTCTCCAAGTCCCTTCTGCACGCTTTCCAACTGTTCGGTGACAAGGCGGAAAGATTGACCGATCCGGTCGTTCAGCGTCTTTTGCAGTTTCTCATCTACTGTGACACGGATTTCTTCCAGTCTTTTTTCCGTGTTGGCGACCAATAAACGCTGCTGTTCGTCCAGGTTGGCAAATTTTTCCCGTTGCAGGTTGTTAAAGGAAGCAATACCCCGTTCGAAAGTTTCTCTGAATTCACTCATGGAATGTGTGAGTTCTTCTCGGTTATCACGGGCGACAATACGGCTTTCTTCACGGTTAAGGCGAAAGTCTTCCCGAAAGTTTTTTTCGATGCGCTCGAAAGAACGTTGCATTTCGTCCAACAACCGTTTTAGTTCGTCTGCAGTGTCCGAATGCTCTTTCCGGAGGCGGAAGATAAGTTGTAAGGCAATGATAATGACAAGTAAGCAAATAATCAACCAATTCATGTTTTTCTATTTTGGCTCAAAGATAGAAAAAGAGTTATCGTGTATAGTAATTAAAAAGAGTTAAAAAAAGAAACATTCTTCTGAAACCTTTGTTTAAGTTATACAAAGCAGCTTATATTTGTAAGCCGCTTTTGATGTAGCACATAAAATACAATAAAAGATGGCAAAAATAACATTTAAAGGTAATGGCGTAAATACGAACGGTTCATTGCCCGCAGTTGGAGCAGAGGCTCCTGATTTTAAAGGTGTGAAAAGTGATTTATCAGAATTGCATCTGAAAGAGTTAAAAGGTAAGAAAGTTGTAATTAACGTATTTCCGAGTTTAGACACAGCTGTGTGTGCCGCTTCGGTAAGACGTTTCAATAAAGAAGCCGCTTCTCTTCCGAATACTGTGGTACTTGCCGTTTCAAAGGATTTACCTTTTGCACAAGGACGTTTCTGTACCACGGAAGGTATTGATAAAGTGATTCCGCTTTCTGCATTCCGTTGTTCTTGTTTTGAAGATGGGTACGGGATGCTGATGGTTGACGGTCCGCTGAAAGGTTTATTAGCCCGTGGCGTGATAGTAGTCGACGAAGCAGGTAAGATTGTTTATGAGGAACTGGTTTCCGAAATAACGAACGAGCCGAATTACGAAGCCGCAATCGCTTCGCTAAAAAACTAATTAAGTAGATTATTGTTTTTCATTGGTTAAAGTTAAGGGTTAGTGTAGGAGGTCGTCGGATGTGAATCCCGCGACCTTCGTTTTTTTAGTACAGTTTGCCATCTCGGATTTTCTTTGTATACTTGCACCGATTATGAATAACTGGAAAAAAGTATTCGCTATTATATGGACCGGGCAGTTTTTCTCTATCCTGACCAGCTCGATCGTCAATTTTGCAATTGTCTTATGGCTTAGTTTTGAAACAAAGTCGGCTGAAGTCTTGGCTTTAGCCACTATTGCAGCTATGCTTCCTCAATCTATATTGGGGCTGTTTACTGGCATTTTTGTGGACCGTTGGAAAAGAAAATTGGTGATGATTCTGGCCGATAGTTTTATTGCGTTTTGTACGATGCTCCTGGCAGTGTTGTTCTATCTGGATATTGCAAAGCTCGGTCATGTTTATATTTTGCTGGCATTGCGGTCGGTCGGTTCGGCTTTCCATATGCCGGCCATGCAAGCCTCCGTCCCTTTGCTGGCTCCCAAATCCGAACTGATCCGGATTGCCGGTATCAATCAGATCATCCAGTCTGTCTGTAATATTGCCGGACCGGCTTTAGCAGCTCTTTTCATCTCTTTTATGAAGATGACGAATATTCTGATGATGGATGTGATCGGGGCGGCATTAGCCTGTACGTCGTTATTGTTTGTGACGATCCCCGATCCTGAAAATGCGGAGAGGACTCAAAGGGTCCGGTTGCTGAAAGAGGCGAAGGAGGCTTTCACGGAGGTACGCCGCCAAAACGGGTTGTCGTGGTTGTTCGCCCTTTCTATTTTGGGTACATTCTTCATTATGCCGGTGAGCGTGTTGTATCCGCTGATGACACTTAACCAATATTCGGGGAATGCCTACCAGATCAGCCTTGTTGAGGTTGCCTGGGGGATCGGGGCTTTGATGGGAGGTACTTTCTTGGGGATGAAGAAGTTACATTTGAATGAGATTTCCCTGATTAACTGGATGTATATCCTGTTGGGGGTTACGTTTCTTTTATCTGGAATTCTGCCTGTTTCAGGATATCCGCTGTTTGTCATACTAACGGCGGTAGGAGGGATTTCCGGTTCTCTTTATATGGCTTCTTTTACAACAGTGGTCCAGACCCGTATCGATCCGGCAGTGATGGGACGTGTATTCTCTTTTTATATGAGTGTAAATATGCTCCCTTCCATGATCGGGTTGTTGAGTACCGGCTTTCTTGCCGATACGATCGGTATCGGCAATACGTTTATGATCGGCGGGGTTTTAGTCGGGCTGATTGGAGTTGTGTCGTTCTTTGTGCCTTCGATCGACGATTTGAGACGTAGTTTTCGGAAATAATCTCTTAAAGCTGTTCGTTGATCAGCTTGTACCCGATACCTCTCACATTCAGAATCTTGATGTGAGGGTCTTTCTCCAATTTGTGGCGCAGCTTGGTGATAAATACATGCAGGCTGCGCGCATTGTAAAAACTGTCGTCTCCCCACAGGTTTAGCAGGATGTCTTTGCTGTAAATCGGCTGGTTTTCGCTTTCGCACAAGCGTTTCAGTATCTCGGATTCTTTAAAGGACAGTTTATCGCTTTCACCGGCTATCAGCAGTGTCTGGGTTTTAGGATAGAAGGTGTAAAGACCGATCTCATAAAATCCGGCTTTTTCTTCTTCCGTCTTGCTTTTGATAAGGAGAGCTTTGGCCCGTACCACTAACTCGCGCAGGCTGAAAGGCTTGCGTACGTAATCGTTTGCACCCAACTCGAAGCCCGAGACAATGTCGTCGGTGGAGGAACGGGCGCTGAGAAAGAGCACCGGGACCTCTTTGTCTTCTTTTCGTATTCGCCGGATCATTTCAAATCCGTCTATTTCCGGCATCATGACATCGGCTATGATCAGGTCAGGATGTTGTTTGTAGAAACAGTCGATTCCCTGCAGGCCGTTACAGGCTGTTATAACCAGATATCCCTCTTCCTCCAACGCATCCTTGATGATCATGGAGAGGGTTACTTCGTCTTCTACTACCAATATAGACTTTTTATCTTTCATGTGTCTGGGGTAATGTGATGATAAAACTGCTTCCTTCGCCGGGATGGCTTTCAACCCGGATTGTCCCGTTGTGTTTTTGCACCATAGTTTTGACATAGAACAATCCGATTCCGTATCCTTTAACCGGAGTCCTGTTCTCATTCGGGATCCGGTAGAACTTGTCGAAGATGTGCGACAGATGTTCTTCGGCTATCCCGATTCCATTGTCTGTTATGCATATCGAAATAACTCCGTCCGCCTCTTTTGCTGTTATCGATATTTGCGGATCGTCTCCGGAATACTTGATTGCATTATCCAGTATATTGCTAAGGATGTTGTAAAGGTGGGTGCGGTCTGCTTCGAGGCAGATCGTGTCCGGAGTAAATTCCGGCAGACGTGAAACGCTTTGGAAGATTTGATGGTCTGCTGTTCGACGATCTTTCCGGTCAGTTCGTTCAGGTCGATCCGTTCGAATTTGAGTTTAAACTCCTTTTTCCGTTCCAGGCTGAGGGAAAGGATCTGTTCGACCATGTTTCCGAGGCGTTGCAGTTCTTCATGGCAGACATGCAGATACTTGTTCGTTTTTTCCTTATTGCCGGTTATGTTGTAATGGATCATGGCTTCGACTGCGGCATACGTAATGGCGATCGGAGTCTTTAGTTCATGCGTGACATTGTGTGTAAAATCATCTTTCAGTTGTTCCACTGTTTTCTGATGGATAAGGAACCAGAGCATATACGCAAAAGAAAGAGTCAGGATCAGAAGGATCAGGAAAGACGAAAACAGGATGCCTGACATCATCCGGACCGTTTCCCACTTTGTCGGTTCGGTATATACGAAGTAAGCCCTTTTGTGGTAAGTCGTGTAATCCCATTTGTGTAGCTCATATTTTGTCCGGTCCAGGTTGGCAGGAACGGATGAGGAAATGATGGAACTGTCCTCCAGGTTCCATATTTCGGTATAATGATAAATGTCCAATTCGCTTTTTTGCAAATGGGAGGAAAGGATGCTGTCGAACCTGGCAAGGCTGATCGGTTTGATCGTGTCGATTGTTTCGTGCAGGGCACGTTGCATCTGTAGCCCCAATTCTCCCAGCGAACTGAAATCATCCCCTACTTTTACGGCCGTGCTTTTAAGCATTTCCCCCGCTTCTTTGCTGAGTGTCTTCCTGTTGTAGCTGGGATTGTATATGTTTGTGTCGAGCGGTAAAATGCTCCGTTCGGAGATGATCGAGTCTTTATCCGGAAAGCTGGTGCTGATAGCGACACCGCCTTCCGTATCGGCAATGGCTGAAGTCTCCCGCTGTTTGTGTAATGCCTTGCTAAGGAAGTCTGCCCGGTCGAACAGTTCGATATGGTCTGCGTTTTTGATAGCCATCCGGATCTCTTCCCGGTTCTGGGCCTGCCGGGAGTGATAGAGGCCGGTTAGCCAGAACAGCTGGTAAATGAAGATTCCGGACAAGGAAAGAATGACCAGTATGACTACATATTTGAACGAAGATTTCATATAAACAAATGTAGGGAAAGTTTATCTGATCCGGCTCATTTGGTAAGACTAAATAACATTCGGACCGGACGATGTTATATAGTCTTACGAAAGAAAGGCAAAGTTTGGAACTCTCGTTTCCGAATACAACCTTTACAAGAAAAAAGAATACGATGAAACACTTCTATTATTATTTGTGGATCGCTTTCCTGGTAGGCCAGGCACCTGTATGGGGACAGAACGCAACGGAAAAGAAACATATCCTGGTGAATGACAGTATAACGGTAGACCTGCCGGAGGTGTTTGTGAAGGCGGAACGGCCATTAGTAAAGGTGTCGGAAGGAAAATTGCAGTACGACATTCCGAACCTGGTAAAAGACAAGCCGGTCGATAACGCCTTTGATGTGATTGGTGAGCTGCCAGGCATACAAAAAGAAGGGGATAAGGTGTCGATTATCGGAACCCCTTCGACTTCGATCCTGATCAACGGACGGAAAAGTTCGATGACTGCGGAGCATTAGCCGATTTATTGAAATCAACCTCTTCATCCAAAGTAAAACAAATAGATGTGATGTATAGCACGCCTCCCCGGTTTGGCGTGAAAGGTGCTTCCATTAATGTCGTGATAGAAAATGACAAATCTTTAAAAGACGTGCTGAAAGGGGAAATCTCTTTGACGGGTAAACAAGGCTATTTCTTTTCTCCGTCCGGCCAGGCAAATCTTTCGTATGTTGGGAAAAACTATTCGGCGGATATCTCTTATTCGGCATCTTATAATCATGGACGCCAGGAAGAGGAAATGACTGCCCAACCGATTGTAAACGCGGCCGTACGATATCAGGCAGGATGACTGGTATAATTTTGTAAGCCTTTCCCACAATATACGGGGAGCTTTCGATTTCGATTTGAAGAACAAAGACCGGTTGTCACTTTCCTATACCGGCCGTTTTTATGATCCGGATAAAGTGTCGAGAAGGGGCGCGTTAACCGAGTTTGTCGGTATCCAGCGGGTAGAGACGGAACTGGAATTGTCCGGAGCCTCCAATCTGCATAATGCCCGGATGGATTATGTCAGCCACAAAGGGTTCAATGCCGGGATGGATTATACTTTTTATAAGAATGACGACAAGCAACACTTGGTGAATGACTTTGAAAAAGAGGAAGAACAGACAATCTCGACTCTGTCTTCCCAGCAGGTACAACGCGCAAATCTTTATCTGAATGACAGCCGTAAGTTGGAAAAAGGATGGATGCTGAATTATGGAGTGGAGGCTTCTCTTTCCGATACCCGTAACGAGTCCGGCCAGTTGATCAATGACGAAGAAGCTCCTGAAGGGACTTTCCGCCTTAAACAAAAAGACTATTCCGTGGGGGCTTTTGCCGGTTTTACGAAACAGTTCGGGAAAAAGATTTCATTGGATGCGTCTGTCTCCTTGCAATATTATAAGGCATCCGTCGATTCGGCGGGCAAGAAAAAGACATTATGGAACAGGGTCAGTCTTTTCCCTCAATTGAACTTTACTTACAAGGTAGCCCCGTCCGGTATGCTGATGTTTTCCTTTTCGAGTGATAAATCCTACCCGTCCTACTGGATGACTACTCCCAATACCTATTATATGAATATTTATAGTTCTATTATCGGGAACCCGGATTTGAAGCCGCAACTCTCTTATTCGATGCAACTGAATTATATCCTGAAGAGCAAGTATGTATTCGGCCTGTTTGCCAATATCCAGCCCGATAAAATACAACAGATGACGTACCAGCGCCACGATGAGTTGCGCTCCGTATTCCAGACGGTGAATATGGATATCTACAATATGTACGGAGCCGTAGCCGTCATCCCTTTCAGACCTTTTGATTTTATGAGTTCCAGGCTGACATTGATGGGTTGTGCCATTCATAACAAAGGGACGCTTTATGATGTCTCTTTCGACCGTAAAAAACTGTTTGGCCGGGCCGAACTGAACAATACGTTCTATCTGACCAAAGACCGTAACTTGTCGTTGGATTTGCGTGGTTATTGTATCTCTCCGGTTATTCAAGGCTTGTATGATATCGACTTGATTTATAACGTCTCGGCCGGTCTGACCTGGACATTTGCGAAAAAGAAGATGCGCCTGACGGTTCGGGGCAATGATTTGTTCGAGGGCGGCAATCCCGTCACCCACGTGGACGAGCAGGGACAGAAAAGCCGGATGAAACTCTGGCAGGACAGCCGGAATGTGACATTTACATTGCGCTATAGTTTCGGTGGCTACAAAGAGAAAAAAGCAAAAGAGGTGGACACTTCGCGCTTTGGAACGGGAATCTGATATATTGGAATTGTAAGCTGGTCGCGATTTTCAGTTTTCTCTTTTATCTCTCCGGGAATCATGGACTTGAAGAAGAGTTTTGATAAATAGCTGACTATCCCGTAGTTTTCGTTCTTTAGTACGGAAAACTTTCATACCTTTGTTATTACTGAATATAAAACAAAAGTAGGGAGGTATAGTATAAACTTTTCCTTAACCGTTTGTTTCAGAGGACTAAAATTCCTTCACGTATATAATGAAAGAGCAAGATTTTATAGCGCATGTCAAGGTCGAGGATGATGCTTTCCGGATACAGACGGTAAAGGAACACTCTGTCGGTACATCCGATTTAAGTGAATCGTTTGCAGCTGTTTTCGGGGCGGCGGCCTGGGGAAAGCAGAATGGCTGGTGGCATGATATGGGAAAATATACAAGGAATAGTTTTCAACCTTATATCCGTAGCGCATCCGGTATGACGGTGGAACAGAAAGTAGTGAATAAATCCGACCATTCCTCGGCCGGAGCGATTCTGGCGAAGGTGAAATTGCCGGGATATTATCAACCTTTGGCTTATTGCATTGCCGGACACCATTCGGGGTTGTTAGACTGGACTTCTTCGGGTGAGGCGAATCTGGATAGGCGTTTGTCTAAAACAGACTGCTATCAGGAGATGCTGAAAGATGCGCCGGAAGAGATGCAAGAGGTGGTTGCTTCGTTAGACCAGCCTTTGGTTGATGATTTTGAGAAGGAGATGCATCAATGGATTCGCATGTTGTTCTCCTGCCTGGTTGATGCCGACTATCTGGATACGGAGCGGTTTATGCAGCCGGAACAGGCGAACAGGCGCGGACAATATGATTCAATGGAAACGTTGAAAGACCGGTTTGATACCTATATGGAATCGCTTACGGCGAATGCTCCAGCTTCTTTTATCAATGAGAAGCGGGCGGCTATCCTGTCCCGTTGCCGGGAGATGGCCGGTGGGCTTCCCGGTTTTTTTAGCCTGACGGTTCCGACTGGTGGGGGAAAGACATTGGCGTCGATGGCCTGGGCGCTCACCCATGCCGTTCGTTATCAAAAAGACCGGATTGTCATCGTTATTCCTTATACGAGTATTATTGTACAGACGGCTGCCGTGCTCCGGAATATTTTCGGCGCGGAGAATGTGGTGGAGCATCATAGTAATTTGCAGCGGGATAGCAACGACGAACGATCCCCTTCTTTGCTGGCTACGGAAAACTGGGATGCTCCGATTATCGTGACAACAAATGTGCAGTTCTTCGAATCGCTGTATGCTTGCCGTAGTTCGCGGTGCCGGAAGTTGCATAATATCTGTAACTCTGTTGTTATTCTGGATGAGGCGCAGATGTTACCGGTTGAGTTTCTGCGTCCGGTACTGGATATTTTGCAGAGCCTGCAAGCCTCTTTTAAAGCCAGTATCTTGTTTACGACGGCGACATTGCCCGTCTTTTCCGGTCATATCGGAACGGGGCCGGAGGCCTTTAACGGATTGAAAACTCCCGTAACGGAAATTACTTCCGTGCATGATAATTTGTTTGAAGCTTTTAAACGGGTGGAGCTGCATTGGCCGGAACCGAACACAACCACGACCTTCGATGAACTTGCCGGCAAACTGTCCGGATATGATAGCGTACTATGTATTGTTAATACCCGTAAGGAGGCGCGGGAGCTTTGCCGGCGAATGCCTGAAGGAACTTTGCATCTGTCGCGTATGATGTGTTCCGCGCATATCATGGAGGTGATAAAGTTGATCAAGCAGAAGTTGAAGAATAATGAACCTGTTCGTGTCATAAGCACGCAGTTGGTTGAGGCTGGGGTAGATATAGATTTCCCGGTCGTATATCGTGCATTTGCCGGTCTGGATTCAATTATCCAGGCTGCCGGAAGATGCAACCGCGAAGGCAGGTTAAATGAAAAGGGTGAATTAGGACAGGTGTTTGTCTTCAAGTTTGAGAACAGTATTTTACGTGGGTTGATGGGAAAGGGGGCGAATACTTTGCGAGAGATGTTGTCTGTCTCTGATGGGGAGGATTTGTTTTCTCCAGCTTGTATAGCTCAATATTTCAGTTTATTTTATGCTAATTGCAACACCTTTGATAGGGCGGAGATTAAAAAGAATTTATATGAAGGTGCCGCAGAAATGAATTTCTTTTTTGCTACGGCTGCCGATCGATTCCGGTTGATAGACGATAAGGATTCTGTATCTATTTTAGTCGGTTATGGCGATGGCGCAACCTTACTGGAGGAACTGAAAAGAAACGGTCCGGAATTCTGGTTACTGCGTAAACTACAGCAATATAGCGTATCTGTCAGAAAGTGGGATTTCGAGCAATTACGTAAACAGGGAACAGTAGCAGAGTACGCCGGAATTTTCATTCTGGAGGATAGTCGGTGTTATGATGAGCAGGCGGGATTGGTATTGGATGGTGCTTGGGTGGAGGAGTTGTTGTTGGTTTGATGGAAATATGATATAATTGTAATTTTAATAGGTGAAATAAGGTTGATAGTATTCCATAAAACTTGTACTTTTATGGAATACTATCAACCTTGAGACAGAATAATGGAGCATAGCTTGTATCCCTGGTGGATACGACTCCTTCCTGTGATATGCAGCCGTAAAAAGGTCGAAGTTTCAACCCACGTACCCCAGCGGGATACGACGTTCACCTGGAACACTTTCGAATGGATATCCTGGTTTCAATCCACGCACCCCATAAAGGATGCGACGTTTGATAAAGCCGCAGCATTTACTGCTGATATGGTTTCAACCCACGCACCCATAAAGGATGCGACTCCATGTTTATGAAAAGCTTTATTGACAACACGTTTAGCATATAATTTTGCGAATGATAGAGTTGAAAAATAATAGATGTTCATTTTCTCTAAGCAAATACGTAAATATCTGATTAGTAGGGAATGCGAACAGCTAACGTTTTTACAACCACTTAGGGTTCGCGTTTTGTCTGTTGTTGAAACATAGGCGTAATAATGTTATCTATAAAGTAATCTGTAACTTTGCTCACAAATTTAGGAATAAGCTTTTTATATATACGATAAATTATGAATAAAAAAATCCTTCAATTAGCGCTCCCTTCTATTGTTTCCAATATAACCGTTCCCTTACTGGGGCTGGTTGATGTGGCGATTGTCGGGCATCTGGGGGCGGCTTCTTATATAGGGGCGATTGCGGTAGGGGGGATGTTGTTCAATATTATTTACTGGCTATTCGGATTTCTGCGTATGGGGACGAGTGGGATGACTTCACAGGCTTTGGGAAGACGGGATTTGCCGGAGGTGACACGGGTGTTGTTGCGGTCGGTGGGAGTCGGGCTTTTCATTTCGCTGGCATTGCTTCTGCTGCAGTATCCGATACGGAAAATAGCTTTTGCCTTGCTCGATACGACTGCGGAGGTGGAGCATTTGGCTACGCTTTATTTCCGTATTTGTATCTGGGGTGCACCGGCCGTATTGGGATTATATGGCTTTTCCGGTTGGTTTATCGGGATGCAGAATTCCCGTTTTCCGATGTTTATTGCAATAACGCAGAACATTGTCAATATCGTGGCAAGCCTGATCTTTGTGTTTGTCTTTGGTATGAAGGTGGAAGGGGTTGCTACGGGAACGCTGATTGCACAGTATGGTGGGTTTCTGATGGCTGTCTTTCTGTGGCTTGTTTTCTATCGGAAGCGGCTGAAAGGGCGTGTCGGCTGGCAGGAGATTGTGGATAAGGTTGCCATGCGCCGCTTTTTCCAGGTAAACAGCGATATCTTTTTCCGGACGCTTTGCCTGGTGGCCGTTACGACCTTTTTTACCTCTACGGGAGCCCGGCAGGGGGATACGGTTTTGGCGGTCAATACATTGCTGATGCAGTTGTTTACGTTATTCTCTTATATAATGGACGGATTCGCCTATGCCGGTGAAGCGTTGGCGGGACGTTATATCGGCGCCCGAAACCAAAGTGCGCTCAACCGGATGATTCATCTGCTGTTTGGCTGGGGGATCGGTCTGTCTCTCTTCTTTACCCTGCTTTACGGAGTAGGGGGAAGGGGTTTCCTGTCACTCCTGACCAACGATTCTGCCGTCATTCAGGAAGCCGGAACTTATTTCTATTGGGTGCTGGCCGTTCCGCTTGCCGGTTTTGCAGCCTTTCTCTGGGATGGTATCCTGATCGGTGCCACTGCCACCCGCCTGATGCTCTATTCCATGCTGGTAGCCTCTGGAACCTTTTTCTTGATCTATTACCTTTTTTCCGGCACAATGGGAAACCACGCATTATGGATGGCATTCCTGACCTATCTGTTCTTGCGGGGGATTATGCAATGGGGGCTGTGGCATCAAATGAGCAGGCCTCGTAGGGGCGGTTCGCGAACCGCCCTTCTTCCTGGGTAAATATTCATCCCTTCCAAAGTTTATCATCCTCCCATTTCTGTGGATTATTCATGATATACCAATATATATTATTATATGACATCTCATTTCGTATAATATGTTCATAATAGTTTCTTTGCCAAATTTGATTGCCGATTGTGTTATTATTGATATTGATTTGTTTGGTTGATATTGTTTTGAAGGCACCGATGATACGACCGAGGGGTTTGTTTTTTTATTATTGTTGGGAGGGCGTTCGCGAACCGCCCCTACGTGGGGTGGTGATTTCGATAATGGCATGGAAATGGTTGGGCATGATACAATATATATGAAATAAGATATGGGGATTTTGTTGTTCGATTTGTTTGCAGCAAGATATAATGATTTTCCCATTTTCGTTTAATATGATTTCTCCATTGATAATGTTTCCGAATATGCATTTCATGTTTTGTACGCATATCGTAACGAAATACAACCCTTCCTGTGAATAGTCATATCCTTGCAGGCGGAAGCTGTGGCGGTGGTGGATGTCGGGATTGTAATTGTTCATAGTTATTCTTGTTTTGGTTGTGATGATGCAAATATAAATAAAAGAGCCGGATATCAAGGTGATACCCGGCTCTTTTTATGGGGGAGACAATGATTCTTATTGTCTGTAGTTTACTAATTCGTCTGCGTTGAAACTGTGGATGAAGCTGCTGTGTTTTTCAACTTCGGCTTCAACGTAGTTCAGATATACGACGGCTGATTTGGCAAACATTTCGGGTGCTCTTGTTGCATCCTGGATCAGCAGATGGGCCATGATACAGTCGGCTGCCATTTCCATAAGGCGGCGGGCAACGAAATCCAGCAATTCCTGGTTCTGGGCTTCCTTCACGATATTCATGCAAGCTCCCAACTTGTTGGCCATTTCAACTAACCGCGCTTTCAACGGTTCCATTTCCGGAGAACATGGGATCGTTTCGAAGTCGCGGATGGTCGCCAGATAAGAACCGTTCGTTACGTAACGGATAGCAGCGACAGTCTGCAACTGTGTCGTACCTTCGTAGATGGAGGTGATACGGGCATCGCGGTAGATACGCTGACAAGCATATTCCAACATGAAACCGGAACCACCGTGAATCTGGATACAGTCGTATGCATTCTGGTTCGCATATTCGGAGTTCATACCCTTTGCCAACGGTGTGAAAGCATCTGCCAACTTCTCATATTTCTTTTGCTCCTGACGTTCTTCCGGAGTCAACTTGCGTTCGCGTGCGATATCATCTAATGCTTTGTAGATGTCTACATAGCGGGAAGTCTGATACAACAGTGCACGGCCGGCATCCAGTTTCGCTTTCATGATAGACAACATGTCGTAGACAGCCGGAAATTCGATGATTGCCTTGCCGAACTGTTTCCGTTCCTTGGCATAAGCTAACCCTTCGTTGTAGGCAGCCTGGCTCAGGCCGACAGACTGGGCGGCGATACCCAAACGGGCGCCGTTCATCAGAGCCATCACATATTTGATCAAACCTAATTTGCGGTTTCCGCAAAGTTCGGCTTTCGCATTCTTGTAAACCAATTCGCAAGTAGGAGAACCGTGGATACCCAACTTGTTTTCGATACGGCGAACATCCACACCGCCCTCTTCCTTGTCATAGATGAACATAGACAAACCGCGTCCGTCTTTTGTCCCCTCTTCCGAGCGGGCCAGTACCAGGTGCAAGTCAGCATCACCATTGGTAATGAAACGTTTTACACCGTTCAGGCGCCAGCAATTTTCTTTCTCGTCGAAGGTCGCTTTCAGCATCACGGACTGGAGGTCTGAACCGGCATCCGGTTCTGTCAGGTCCATAGACATCGTCGCTCCGGCACAGATACGCGGGATGAAACGGCTGTGCTGGTCTTCGTTACCGAATTCATATAATGTTTCGATACAGTCCTGGAGTGACCAGATGTTTCCGAATCCGGCATCTGCAGCAGATACGATTTCGGCACACATGGTGTACGGAGTGATCGGGAAGTTCAAGCCACCGAAACGGCGCGGCATCGTCATACCGTTCAGGCCGGCTTTGACCATTGCGTCCAGATTCTGCTTCGTTCCGGAAGCATATTCCACACGTCCGTTAGCACAGTGAGGGCCTTCTTCGTCGACACCTTCGGCATTGGGAGCGATGATTTCGCCGGTGATTTCGCCGGTGATCTCGAGCACCTTGTCGAATGAATCCAACGTATCGGCATAATCCTGCGGTGCATAGTCGAACTCTTCTTTATCTCTGTAATTGCGTTCTTTCAGTTCGCAAATACGTTCCATCATCGGATTGTTCAAGTGATACTTGAGTTCCGGAATGTCTGTATAATAATTTGCCATCTCTTTACTTGCTGTTCTGTTTGTAATACTTAATCATCTTCGGGATCACTTCTTCAACCGTGCCGTTGATAACATAGTCGGCAATCGTGTTGATCGGAGCGTTCTCGTCGTTGTTGATAGAGATGATGATACCTGCATCCTGCATACCTGCGATGTGCTGGATCTGTCCGGAGATACCGCAAGCGATATACAGTTTCGGACGGACCGTTACACCTGTCTGGCCGATCTGGCGGTCATGGTCGCAGTAACCGGCATCAACGGCTGCACGGCTGGCTCCGACTTCGGCATGAAGTTCTTTCGCCAGTTCGAACAATTTGTCGAATCCTTCTCTGGAACCCATTCCGTAGCCGCCGGCTATGACGATCGGAGCTCCTTTCAGGTTATGTTTAGCCTTTTCTACATGGCGGTCGATGACTTTCACTACATAATCCGTTTCCGGAACATATTTGGCAACGTCGTGTTTGATCACTTCGCCTTTGTAGTTGGCATCCAGTATTTCCTTCTTCATCACACCTTCGCGGACAGTCGCCATCTGAGGACGGTGTTCCGGGTTGATGATCGTAGCCACGATGTTACCACCGAAAGCCGGACGGATCTGGTATAACAGGTTTTCATACGTTTTACCAGCTCTCTTATCTTCGTGCGAACCGATTTCAAGGGAAGTACAGTCTGCCGTCAAACCGCTTGTCAGGGCGGATGAAACACGTGGTCCCAAGTCACGGCCGATAACCGTTGCACCCATCAGGCAGATTTGCGGTTTTTCTTCTTTGAACAGGTTGATCAGGACTGAAGAATGCGGGAGGGAGGTGTAAGGGAACAATCCCGGTGCATCGAAAACGTGCAACTTGTCGACGCCGTAAGGCATCACCTGCTTCTCGATCCCTTCCAGGCCGGAACCTGCAACAATGGCTTCGAGCTGGCAGTTTAACTGATTCGCTAACTTGCGACCTTTGGTCAGCAGTTCGAGGCTTACATCGGCAACCGTCGTACCTTCAAGCTCACAATATACAAATACATTATTCATACTCTTATCCGATAGTGTGGTTAGCTAACAGTTCAACAATCAAATCTTCCACATCCTTGTCCGCACCGGTCAGCGTCTTGCTTTCCTTTGCCTGGAACACGATGTTCTGAATGGCTTTAACCTTCGTCGGCGAACCGGACAGACCGCATTGTTCGAGATCTCCGTTTACATCTGCCACGCTCCATTCCGGAATGTTCAGATACGGACGTTTCTCATACAGTTCAGGGTAAGCTAATGCCGCTACGCCTTCCGGATGGCAGGCAGGTGCCGGAGCCTTCTCCTGTGCGCCCAATGCCCGTTTGTATTTCATCACCAGTTTGGCATTACGCGGGCGACATGGGGCAGCCGAACCGTTGACCGTTATCACGATAGGCAGCGGGCCTTCCACTGTTTCGACGCCGCCGTCGATATGGCGTTTTACCGTGATGCGGCGGCTCTTTTCGTCTACATTCAGGATTTCTTCAGCGTATGTGATCTGTGTCAGTCCTAATTTTTCAGCTACCTGCGGACCTACTTGTGCCGTGTCGCCGTCGATAGCCTGACGTCCTCCGATAATGATATCGTAGTCACCGATTTTTCTGATCGCTGTGGCAAGTGCGTAAGACGTAGCAAGGTGTCTGCGCCGGCAAATGCACGATCTGTCAGCAGATAACCGTTATCTGCTCCACGATATAAACCTTCACGAATAATTTCTGCGGCGCGCCCCGGACCCATTGTCAACAGGGTTACTGTAGTTCCCGGATAGGCATCTTTCAAACGAAGGGCCTGTTCTAACGCGTTCAAGTCTTCCGGGTTGAAGATGGCAGGAAGGGCAGCACGGTTGATTGTCCCGTCTTCCTTCATCGCATCCTTTCCCACATTACGTGTGTCCGGAACCTGTTTCGCTAATACAATAATTTTTAAACTCATATTATAGGAATATTAGATTTCTATATCAGATATTTGTTCGCATTAACCTTCAAATACTGACCTGCAAAAGTAATCAAACATTCTTTATATCAAAGAACTTTCTTCCGGAATCTGCACACTTTAGGTTTTTTTGAGCATATGCTTTAGAATATCTTTTGTATTTTTGCTTCCGGGTAGACCAATAAAAATAAAATAAGACAGTACCATGAATTTTAATCAGAAAACCACAAGGCCGTTAATCACGCTTTGTATGACCGGATTTCTTTTTGCCGCCTTCCAATATAAGGTGCAGGCGGAAGAGCTGGTCCGCACCGTAGAAGTCTCCAATGAATGGAATATCGATAAGGCAGACGAGCCGGTCGTGCTCCGCCTGAGCGATATGAATCCCTCTTTTCGTGTGCGTTCGGCAACGGTCTGGGACGGGACAACGGAAATTCCTTCTCAATTGGATGACCTCGATGGCGACCGTAAGGCGGATGAATTGGCCTCGTGTTGGATGTCCCTTCCGGAGCGGTAAAAAAGCTTAAAGTCGTCCTGTCTTCCGAGAAGACGGACCGGACTTATCCATCCCGTGTGTTTGCCGAGATGCTGGTGAGCGACAGGAACGGCAAGCATGTCCCGATTACCTCCCTGACCATTCCGGGAACAAGCAATATCTACAACCAGCTGCATCATCACGGTCCGGCTTTCGAGTCGGAGTTAGTGGCCTATCGCATTTATTTCGACAAGAAGCAGACCGTCGATATTTACGGAAAGTTCAATAAAGGTTTTGAGATACAGGAATCCCAGTTTTATCCGACAGACGAGCAGTTGGCACGCGGTTTCGGTGACGACGTGTTGTTGGTGGGCGGCAGTTGCGGTGTCGGCGCATTGAAAGGATGGGACGGTAAGAAGGCCACCCATATCGAGCCGGTTGCCAGCCTGACGGAGACGATTCGGGCATATGGTCCGGTGCGTACTGTCACGGATATTGTTTCAAACGACTGGCAGTATCAGGGTTCGGAGCTCCAAATGACAGTCCGTTATATCCTGTATGCCGGGCATCGGGATTGTGAAGTGCAGGTCTTTTTTGCCGAACCGTTGAAGAAAGAGATATTCAGCACAGGCGTTCTGAACATAAAAGGTTCCACCTCTTTTTCCGATCATCAGGGTTTGATTGCCTGCTGGGGAAGGGACTGGCCTGTGAACGATACGGTCAAATATGCAAAAGAAACGGTCGGCGTCGCTACCTGCCTGCCGTCCGGACTTATAAAAGGAGAATCGCAAGACCCCGTCAATTACCTATATATAATAGGGGCGGAGGGGAAATCGTCCTTTACTTATCATATCACCTTTACATCCATGAAGGAAACATTTGGTTATAAGACAAAAGAGGACTGGTTCGCATTTGTACAGAAGTGGAAAAAGGAATTGCAACAGCCTTGCCGTGTCCGGATTAAGTAGTCTCTCGCTAAGGGGTTATTGTAAAAAACGTATTTTCCCGGCTCGAAAGACATCCGAAACAAAATAAATGTTAATCCGTTTTTTAGACCTCAAAAAGGGACTTTTCCCTCTTTTTTGAGCGTTTTCCGCAATTACGACCGTCCTCTTTGCCATTACGACCGTTCTAATGTGTAGTGCACTCGGCACCTCGCGAAGATTAGGACGGTCGTAATGGCGATTATGACGGTCGTAATTGGAAAGAGGACCGTTTTCATGGCAAAAAAGCACCTGAATTTCCTTGGGATATTTGGGACGCCGTCCGTTTTATTTTCAAATATTCGATTCTCCAGGAGTTAAGGTTTATCACATTGTCGCTATTTTTACTTTCCACCAATCAAATTGCAGGCTTTTCAGAGCGGTCTCGGCACCTCATTCTTCCTGTTGTCATCCGGGGAGGTTAAAACCATGAAAAAAGTCAATTCAAAATGGATCAAGATTTCGGACGAAATAGAAAAACGGCCGAAAAGGGGGTTATTGTATTTTTTTAGATCAGTCTGTTTGCAGAATACAGAAAAGCTGGCGATTCGTTAATTCGGGAGGAGCTTATGGGTAGGTTGGTTATTTAAGGTCAAGTCGAGAAAGTATAAGCTTGCTTTTTATTTTTTATGTAACATAGTTCTTGCAGAACTCGGTAAGTTAGTTTGAACACTTAAAATCGAATCTTGAATATATATATAATGTATGATTAACTGATTATTTAATAAAATTAATGTATTGAATCCCATTCCTGCGATGCTATTTTTACATTT